>NZ_JBDOPO010000181.1:0-6247 GCF_039830215.1 Rubritalea sp.
GGACCAACTCGATAGCCGAGCTTCAAGCGTGAAGAGCGGGTTGAGCCAATCTGGTGCTGCCCCCACTAGAGCTATCAGCAGGTAAGATCTAAACGACAGCGGTTCTTGTGATTTCAACTTCCTCTACAAGTAAACCCCTAATACCGGTAACAAGACATGAGTGACAGTCCCCATTTGAAGCTAATAAATAAGAGCCCTCATTGCAGACAAAGCAAAAAGTGCCATAATGGTTCCGCTCATAAACAAGCAACGTCCAACTCCATACCTACTTTGATTTCCTAACGAGATTGACTGTACCCCGGCACATGACCACTCGCCGCACTTCACTTGTGGAAGCTTGCTATAAAATAGTAAAACAGCTCCGACACTGTACCACAATATAGAAATTGAGCACAGGGGCTGCAAACTACAAAACCGAGCACTCATAGCATCCTGACGACAATAAAAATTGAAGGGACCAGTAAAATGGGCAAAACCAATAACATTGGATTACCAATAACTTCACCACTAGGGAAAGAATGTTTCGCTGAAGATCTCACTCAGCAAACATACCAACCTTACAATGGTGCACTAATATAATGTTATTAGTACTCATCAACACTAGCAACATCACCCTCGGACAATGGGAGATCGGCCAATAAAAGTCCTTGAGGTACAACTGTCATAGAAGAAATATAGCCCTCCTCGCCATTCTCGTTCTGAACATGCAAGTAGCTGCCGTCTATACCCAACACATTCAACACAAGCCCTTGGCTTAAGTATTGCTGTGGTCTGGTACCACCTTTTGGGTACTTAGAATAAAGCGGGCTCTTAGGTTGTGCCACCTCGATATAGTCACCGACATGATAAGCTCCATCGAAGGACTCAGAAGTTTCAGTAGTCCTTGGCGTAACAAATGAACTAGATCCCCCGCCGTGATTCCAATAGTTTACGCCATCCAGTGGATTCAAAGCCGTTGCTCCGGGAATGGAGATTGGAGCTTCGGGATCAACTAAACTACAACTCGCTACAAATACACAGGCTGTAGCCGACAAGAGAGAACAAATGAGGGAATGCATAATCTCTAATATTGCACACCTTAGAAGATGTGGTCAAACACATAGATAACGAACTAATTACAGCTATCAAATGCGATAAAAAAATGCGCATCAGCTAAGCTGTTGCGCACCCTTACTATTAGAGAATTAGTCAGTTAAATTCCAATCTCATCACTATAAACATCCACGTCTGGGATAGATGCACCATCTCGGATATTAGCCAATGTACGCTGGCTTCCACGGCGCGTGCTCGGTCCTGCCACTTTCTTCTTCACTGCATCAGCCACGCACGGCGCAATCGCTGCGAGCCCAAGACAAAAGAGAGACGCTGCCACAGGACGGCGCGCACTTCGGTGCATCATATCTCCCAAGAAAATACCAGCAGCCGCACCAAATAATGCAGGCGCTGCAGCAGATGATTTATCAACCCATTTCTTTGAATTTTCACTTTGTCCGTAATCCATGGATTCAAAGTAATCTCTATCAGCTCCAAAAAAAAGCTCAAATCTTCTACTTTTCTTATTTTCTAGTCAGCCGATACATAGCAAGTTTAGGTCATGGCTAAAACTTACGCACTAATCCTCGCTGGCGGCAGCGGCACCAGATTCTGGCCGCTTTCCCGTGACGCAAAACCTAAGCAACTCCTAAACCTTTTAGGTAGTACGACTTTACTCAACCAAACCATTGCTAGACTTGAAGGATTGATCCCGAAAGAAAACATTCTAATTCTAACTAACGAAATTCAGATTGAAACAGTTAGAGAAGTCGCCAGCGAACTACCTAAAGAAAATATTTTCGCTGAGCCTGCCAAGCGAGACACAGCGCCAGCTGTTGCGCTAGGCGTTGGACTCATCGCAGCACGTGACCCAGAGGCAACGATGATCGTCCTCCCCGCTGACCAATTGATCGATGATATTGCGAACTTTCACGATGTGCTCTCTGATGCCATCACCACAGCTCAGCAGACCGAGTCACTCATAACTATCGGCATCAAGCCAACTTGGGCCTGCCCATCGTACGGCTATGTCGAACGTGGAACACCGAGTGCTCTTGCCCCAGCCGGGATCAAAAACATTCCACATGACGTCACCTGCTTTAGAGAAAAGCCTGCGCCAGAGCTAGCTGAAACCTTCATCAAACAAGGTAACTTCACTTGGAACGCAGGAATGTTTATCTGGTCCATTCCCACAGTAGTCCACGATCTTGAACTTCACGCTCCTGAGCTTGCTGGTTTTATTGCCAACCTCATGGCGTCAGATGACATCCAGTCAACAGTTGCTGACCAATTCTCAAAACTCACTCCAATCTCTATCGACTACGCGCTCATGGAGAAAGCCGCACGCGTGCTCAATATCGAAGCTAGCTTCGACTGGGATGACGTTGGGTCTTGGGTTTCCGTCGCCAAATACCTAGATGACGCTGAAAACGACAATAAGTCTAACAGCCCTTTAAAAGTCGTAGAAAGCCATAACAACATTGTTTTCACAGAGGCAAAAACCACTCAAGTGGCCATGCTTGGTGTGAGCGACCTCATAGTCGTACAAACCAGTGACTCCATCTTGATTGCTAACCGCCATCAGGCCGATGACATCAAAAAACTTGTAGCTAAGCTACCTAAAGAACTTACCTAGCGTGTCTAAAACGCTCTCACCATCTTGGGCTTCACAGTTCTATTACTGGCTAAGCGAGAGAGAGTCTCAATGAAAGGCACACCTTTGGTTAGCCTGCGAATTAAAGGGTGCCCACTGTATTTGGAAAACAGCAGTCCTATAGTCCACCAGCACACGCATGTTTATAGTGCTACTTAGCGAGGCTAAGATCTTAAGCACCGTTATGTAACAATGATAAAACAGCTTACATTTCCCACTTAGTATGCCAAATGGCGTCCGTCAAACATCAGAAATGTTTTTCATTAGTTTGGGTTACCCTCTCGGATGAAATTGCTGATGTAGTCCTTTTAGGCGTTTGTGATCCACATGGGTGTAGATCTGCGTGGTAGAAATATCAGCATGCCCTAACATCTCTTGAATCACCCGTAAGTCAGCACCATTCTCAAGAAGATGAGTAGCAAAGCAATGTCGTAATAAATGCGGGTACATCTTCGCTTCTATCCCTGCATTACTGGCTCGTTGTTTCACGATCGATCTTACTCGGTCAGTACTTAGAGCACCCCCCCTCACAGAAATAAAGAGATGTGAACTCGTGTTCGAAGTTACCAAATCCCCTCGTTCGGAACGTAGATACATCTCTATCGCATTTCGAGCGGCATTCCCCACCGGCACCAGGCGTACCTTATTCCCCTTACCCGTGACTCGCACCACGGCCTCTTCGCTATCATAGTGCTCTAATCTCAGTTGACAGATTTCTGATAGACGAAGCCCTGATGCATAAAACAATTCCAATAAAGCACGGTCGCGTTTCCCAAGCCGCTTCATGGTATCTATCGACTCTAGCAACGAAATCAGAACCTCAGCAGGAACAGTATCCGGCAAATGATCTTCCGCTTTAGGTGCAATCAAAGACTCAGCCACATCTGCAACAATAGAGCCTTTGCTTGAAAGGTAGCGGAAAAACACTTTGAGATGGACCACTAAAATCCTCAAAGACGAATTTCCTAGCGACTCTGCCTTACGCTTTGCTAAAAAGTTAGCCAACTCATCGGTGCCAATATCCCCAAGTGAGTACCCCCGATCGAGTGCCCAATCATACAAAGCACCCAAACTCTGCCTCACTGAGGCCTGATAGGACTTGGAGAGACCTCGTTCGACCGCAAGGTGCATGATAAATTTCTCAATCTCCCCATCCATATAAATGTTACTTGATCGCTGCCAATATTTTCTCGTGAATCCCACCGAATCCACCATTGCTTAAAACAGCAACGACATCTCCAGATTTTGCTTCGCTCGAAACATGTGCCACAATCTCGTCTACAGATTCAAAGAACCAAGCAGGTGTTCCAGTCGCACATACATCTGTGATCAATTTCTTGGGAGACAATCGATCGCCTTCAGCTACTTTTTCTGGGTCCGGAACACCGGCTACCACTGCCTTGTCCGCATTTGCTAGAGCACTTGCCAACTCGTCCTGGAAAATATTTCGCCTTGTCGTGTTAGAGCGAGGCTCAAAAACAACCCAGAGGTTATTTGGGGAATACTTCTGACGCAACGCATCAATCGCTAGATCAATTGCTGTTGGGTGGTGGGCAAAGTCATCAACAACTTTCACACCACTTTTTTCGCCGCGCAGTTGCTGACGCCTAGCAATTCCCTCGAAGCTCATAAGACCATCACGAATAGCATCAGAAGAAATCCCAACAAAGAGTGCTGAGCACACAGCCATAGCGGCATTACGCACGTTGAACTCACCAGACATAGGAATAGAATAGCGCTCACCGTGCATACTGAAGTAGCTCAACTCACCCGCATATTCGACATCTTCGATTTGCACATCACAGCTCTTAGAAAAACCGACAGACTGAATGGGAGCCGGTGCACCCTCAGCTACTTCTAAACAATTCGCATCATCACCGTTGATGTAAGCCACACCTGAGCGCGGTACGATGTTGAGTAATCGGCGAAATGTAAGCTTAATTTCGTCCAATGAATCATAAATATCTGCATGATCAAACTCGATATTATTCACCACAACCACCTCTGGTAGGTAGTGCAAAAACTTAGAACGCTTATCAAAGAAAGCTGTGTCGTATTCATCCCCTTCCAACACTACAAAATCTGACTCAGTGAAGCGTGCTCCTTGACCTAGATTCGAAGGAATCCCACCAATCATATGGCTAGGGTTCACACCTGCAGAATCTAACAACCACGCTAGAATTGATGATGTTGTCGTCTTTCCATGGGTACCTGAAACCACTAAATTCCTTTTGCCTCTCAAAAAATGTTCTTTTAGGACCTCAGGTAAGGACACGTAGAGCAACTTTCGGTCTAGAGCCTCTTCGGCCTCCTCGTTACCGCGGCTAACCGCATTCCCAATGACGATGACATCCGTGTCCTCAGGGATATGATCTGCAGCAAAACCTGCCGTTATTTCCACCCCTTGTGACTCTAAAAAAGTTGACATGGGTGGGTACACATTTTCGTCTGAACCTGTAATTATGTACCCGCGCTTCTTCATCGCCGCTGCTACTGATCCCATTGCGGTCCCGCATACTCCCACAAAGTGGAAATTCTTCCTGTCGCTCATATTGCTTATTCCTCTAAAATGATGGTGCAGCGACCATGCCGCTGTCTGTTTCCTCCTGACGGGTCAGGAGAATTCGATCCGCAATATCAGTCACCATTTGCTCTAAAATCAATCGTAAATGACTGCCAGGGCGATAATCGGCTGGTGCTATGTTTCGCACACGGTCAGATCTCGAGCTAAGTTGGTAACATTTCTTGAAGCTTCTTCGACTTTTATCCTTCGGGTTATACACAGCAATGGCATTTCCGCCATTGCGTTTCATCACGGTAAAACACGGAACATCAGTAGGGCCGTCCCCTAAATATATCATGTTAGAAAATGGAATAGGGCGCAACTCCTTAGGCATGTGATCATTGACGTCTTGGTCGTGATTCAACAGCCCTTTGTTAATTCTAAATAAGTACTGAGTCTTGGTCGTGTGGGAAATTGCCCTCTTCGGAAAACTAATCACGCCCCTTTCATCCTCAGCATACTCACAGCCGTAAATTTGCTTAAAATGCTTCGCAATTGCACACCCATCCATCAGAGCCTTTAATCCTGAGGATACGATGTAATGCTCAA
Organism: Rubritalea sp.; assembly: GCF_039830215.1. Lineage (NCBI taxonomy): Bacteria > Pseudomonadati > Verrucomicrobiota > Verrucomicrobiia > Verrucomicrobiales > Rubritaleaceae > Rubritalea > Rubritalea sp. Next base: position 5,799 of record NZ_JBDOPO010000181.1, read on the forward strand.
TCTTGATCCCCGCTGAATGGTGCGCTTCACTCAAACAGGCGCCATCAATTTCATCTAACATTTCAGGTAAGCCGGGAAAAAATGTGAGATTTCGCCCCAACTCAGTAAGACGAGCGTTAGAAACTCCATCCATAGCCAACACATCTAACAAGCATTTCAGATAGGCTAACTCCCCGTCCCATTTTTGTTCAGTCACAAGTGCATTGCACTTGTCCCAAAAAGAAGGAGGGTTGATTCCAAACTCTGGGAAAATCACATCATCCTGCATGAAACTCGGACTAAGCGTTTGGTCGTAATCGTAAACAAGCGCAATTGTACTTTGGGGTATGGCCATAAATGTAATAACTTAATAATAGACTAACCCATACTGTGGCAATCTTATTTGCGAATCAACGAGCAATCGCCGCGAAATACAATAACCTTATCCTATCACTCTGTTTGTCCTAACT
>NZ_JBDOPO010000119.1:0-1531 GCF_039830215.1 Rubritalea sp.
CGCTGCTGGGGAGTCAGCAATATTGGCTGCCTTTTTATCCTATTAAGACATGTAACCGTCATCCAGAGCGCTTGATGAGCAGAAAAAGCAGTCTAACTAACCTACCAATAATTTAGTCATCTATTAACCAAAATCAGACGGGAGGCTCATGCCTGTGGGCCTCTCCATTAACGCAGTGGCACACCTCTAATTCTCATACGCTTTGTTTTAGGATCAAGAAAGGCTAACAAAAGCGAACGTTTATTTTTTTTATAAACCCATCGGGTTCGAGCAAAGGTCCGCCACTGATTTGTGCTTTGATATTCAAAATGCACGTCCAGTAAATCCTCTTTACCTACAGTGGGAGTGATCAATGTAATATTATCAGGCATCACATCAACCTTGGTATCTCCTACATGACCATGTATCTCCTTCGAAGACAAATTCGTCATCATGTAACAGCCCTTCGGAAAACTTTCCAGACTCCGATCTATAAAAACAGCCTCATAAGCCTGCCCATCAGCGGATGGCACAAGTATCATTAATGGTTCCTTAATATCATCGGGGAATTTGACCTGAGCAATGGGCGGGTAGATCGTCGCCCCCTCATTCGTTTTCTTTTGGGTTCTTAATATAAGATTTGAGTCTGCATCTAACGCCGTTTGATAGGGCCCTAGTATATTGGCCGTTGATAGGGATACCTGTTTGGTTTCACCTTTGCTGTTTGTGAGATAAATTTTCTTATGTCCCTCAGCGTATGCCATGGCATAAACAGAAAGTTTGACAGATTCGAGAGAAGACATGGTAGCATCTTCAGTGGGCGACAACACGTGGTCGGTAGATTGCGCTTCAACGCAGACGATTGGAACGAACAGAGAAAAAAGCACTATGGCGAGGTAATCTATTGATTTCATGGATAATTAAATTTTTCGGTTTCTCATAACAAGAGCGGGTGACTAGAAGCTAGTTAGTGACCTAGTTGTCAGCTGAAATGCTAGGAATTTGCTTTTTGAGTAAGGTGTGAGGAGGGGCTTTCATGGATGGTAACAAAGGGGGGCTGGGAAAAGATGGCTAGCAGCTAAAGCCGAAAACTAGGAAGTTGAAATTCTGAAAATGGATGAGGCTCTGGAGAGGCACGGAATGGGTGTGAGGAAGCGCTTCTATTGAGGGAACCATGGATCGTGAATGTAGTCTCCTTACCCGCCATGCCAAGGATATTATTCGCAGCAAGTGTTTTTTAATGTGTGTTGCAAACGATGTTTATGCCGGATCGAAAACCATTTGAAATGAAGATCAGTTAGTCGCGGAATACTTATAGTAATGGAGCTATACGCGTATACATCTACGCAGTTAACCTAGCGCAATGCCTATTTCTTTTCATCGCTTACCATAATGTAGATACAGATCCGGCTTGAAGCCAAGATTACTATGTAATCTCGAATCAAATTGAAACTCCGACTGCAGTCTAGGACAAGTTCGGCGAGCTTTTCTGGCAAGCTGAGGTAGATTTTCATGGCAGCGCAAAGGTTTCAACTGATACAGGAATTGAGCT
>NZ_JBDOPO010000198.1:0-6161 GCF_039830215.1 Rubritalea sp.
AAGCGCTTGCTCGGTTCGCCATGGAGTTTGGTGACAGAGTCCCGAACCTACGCAACATCAACCTCTAACACACACTGGAAATGCGGGCTCCGCTCAAGATCAAAATCAGCATAACTCCACATTGGGAAACCCAATGCTTCGGCCTTCCTATCGTCAGGCACTTATATGATTTTGATCTGGATCTGCGCTCCTCATCCAGTAGAAGGAAATTATCGGTCATGGCTTTGAAGAAGCAATGACCTAACTAACAGACCAAAAACACAATTTTTCTGTCAGAGCCTAAAATGCTGCTAGTACAACATGTGTATGGTGAGCATCTCACGGAGGATGTGCGCAGTTATATCCGTTTAATCTCTTTAGTGAAGTTTTAGATTGTAGTCCTCTAGGTCAAGGACTCTGATTTGTGCATGCGAAAAAATCCACACCTGCGGGCAGGCGTGGATTTTTGTAAATGAATCGGATCGATCCGAGTTCGTGTAGCGTATTATCGCTTGGAGAACTGGAAACGCTTACGCGCACCTGGACGTCCAGCTTTCTTGCGCTCTTTCATGCGTGGGTCACGACGGAGCATCATTGCAGCTTTGAGTACTGGACGAAGTTCTGCGTCGAACTGGATGAGTGAACGTGCGATGGCTAGGCGGATAGCTCCGACCTGGCCATTGAGTCCACCACCGTTAGTGGAGACGCGTACGTCAAATTTCTTAGCAAGGTTGCTAACCTCGAATGTCGCGAGGATTGCGTTTTGCTGTGTGAGTGTTGGGAAGTATTCTTCGAATGGGCGCTTGTTGATGGTAATTGCACCTGTGCCTTCGGAGATCCATGCGTGTGCAACGGCGTTCTTACGACGGCCAGTTGCGCTGTATACGTTTGCTTCGCTCATAGTGATAAAATGTTAGTGTATTAAAAATTAAGCGATTTCAAAAGCTTCTGGGTTCTGTGCCGCGTGTGCGTGCTCAGCGCCAGCATAGACGTGGAGCTTCTTGTAGATAGCGCTACCAAGTCTGTTGTGTGGAATCATTCCTTTTACCGCGCGCTCAACGAGAAGCTCTGGGTGACGCTGACGCACCTTTTTAGGTGTCTCGATTTTCTGGTTACCAACGTATCCAGTGTAAGCTGTGTAGATCTTCTGAGTCTCCTTGTTGCCAGTGAGGCGAACTTTTTCAGCGTTGATGACGATGACGTTGTCACCTGTGTCAACGTGTGGAGTGAAGATAGCTTTGTGCTTACCACGAAGTAGTACTGCAGCTTCACGAGCGACTTGACCGAGTACTTTATCAGCAGCATCGATCACGTACCATTTGCGCTCAACGTCCTGAGCTTTGGCGGAGAATGTTTTCATATATAAATTCTTGGTTGTCCTTATGTCGGGGCTAGAACGAGTTGTCGATTTAGTCTCGGGGAAGGGCGGGCAAGCTAGGAGGCGGGTTGTAAACTGTCAATTGAAATCTCGATGGATTAGTTGTATTTCTTTTGGCTCAGCCTAATTATGCTGAGCTTAAGTGGATTAGGTGACGTTGAGTTTGGTGTGAAATCATTCAAGATGGCATAAGAGATCTCTCCGTGTTAGCACACTTATATGCAGTCATTGCCGTGGAAGAAAATTGTGCCGAATGGTGGACGTGTATTTATTGGAGGTGGGGCAATGGTTCCTTTTGCTTTGGTGGAAAGTTTGCTGTCGGAGCATGAATCATTTCAGGATGTTGAGCTATTACACATCCACACTCTTGGAGATTTGCCATGGGTAGAGTCTAAGTTTGAAGGGAGCTTCCGGACCAACAGCTTCTTCCTCTCACGTAGAATGAGCGAGGCTGTGGGGGAAGGATGGGCTGACTATACTCCATGCCCGACATCTGAGATCCCACGTCTGTTTAGGAGTGGAGTGATCAGTCTCGATGCTACTTTGGTACAGGTGAGCCCACCAGATGCAGAAGGTTATGTGTCACTGGGCTTGAGTGCTGATGTGATCTACGGCGCGGTGACATCCGCGAAAAAGGTGGTGGCGCAGATCAACAAAAATGTGCCTCAAACCTACGGAGATACACGGATTCCGATGTCTTCGATTGACTACTTTATTGAACAGGATGCTGAGTTACCTTTTTTGGAAGCTTGGGAGTACAAGGGCCACCATAAGAAAATTGGGGAATACGCAGCTCAATTGATTGAGGACGGCTCCACTCTACAAGTAAGTATGGGCAATAGTCCTCAGGCGGTATTGAGGGCTTTAACCAAACATAAGCACTTAGGAATTCACACGGGCTGTTTCACCGATGAAATGATGAACCTAGTGAGGGCCGGTGCTGTTGATAATAGCATGAAGGCCTACCATAAAGGGGTGAGTGTCGCTAGTCATTGTCTGGGTTCCCAGGCACTGTGTGATTTTGTGAACCGTAACCATGAGATCGAGTTGCATAAAAGTGAGTGGAGTAACGACCCACATCGGATTGCTAAGAATAGACAGATGGTGTCAATCAATGGCGCGCGTGAGATTGATCTGACTGGTCAAGTGGTGAGAGATTCTAGAGGCCATCGTTTCTATGGAGGCATCGGAGCTACCCAAGATTTTATCCGTGGAGCAGCAATGAGCAATGGTGGCCGACCCATCATAGCGCTGGCATCGAGAGATGCTGATGGCTCTAGCCGAATTGTGACTGGGTTGACATCTGGCAGTGGCGTCTGTAGTTCGCGCGGTGATGTGCACTATGTAGTCACAGAATACGGAGTGGCTAATTTGGTCGGTCAGACGATTAGGCAGCGTGTCTTGCGCCTAGTTGAGATAGCACACCCCGATGTACGTGAATCATTGCTTGAGGGAGCTAGGATACAGAAATGGATTCCCAAAATTTATGGGTTCAAACCATCAGGAATCCACGATCAGGATGCGGGAATTGATATCAAGCGGGTTGAATTTGGCAGTATCGACTATATGAGTCGGCCGATGCATCCCAGCGACGTTCGTTCGTTGCAGGAGTTCTTTTATGCTCAGGACCAGGAAACTATACGATTACGTTATGGTCATGCGATGCCAATGTTAGACGAGGGTTCAGCCTATAGAATGTCGGCGGTGGATCAGGCGAAAGATCTAGCTATAGGAGTGTTTTACCGGGACAACCACCGAGAGCTCTTGCGAGCTGTTGGTCGATTCTATCTGGACCAAGGAGGGAAGACCGCAGAGGTTGCTTTCTTGGTGCACGAGAAGGCGCGGCGTAAAGGTATCGCTAACTACTTGCTATCTGAAATTGCTAAAATTGCGCAGGAGCGGGGGGTGAAGACATTTTGGGCGTCAGTACAAAAGCGCAACGGTCCAATGGTCAAACTGTTTATGAATCGCGGTGCAGAGCGCGAACGTATTCCTGCTGATGACAGCGACGAGTTCATTATGGAGGTGGATGAACTTGTGAAGCAATCAATTGCTTGGGAGAAGAAAAAGTCGAAGAAAAAACACAAGACTCCAGTGATAAAGGCTACTAAAAAAGCTGTGGTTAGAACGCGGGCGAAAGTCAAAAAGAAAAAGGCGCTCAAGGTGGCGATCTGGAGTTCTGAGGAATTGCTAAAGCACGACACAGGCCCAGGACATCCAGAATCAACACGGCGATACCAATACGTGCTGGATCGGCTCGAGAATGCTTTTCCAAAGGTGGAGAGGCTGGATGACCGAATTGCCTCGGTAAAAGAGATTACTTTGGTTCACTCGGCGCACTATCACGACATGGTGAAAATGGATGTAGAGAATTTTGCTGAAAACCTGCGTACGGGGGACACTGCAATTGGCGAGCATTCTTATGATGCGGCGGTTTTATCTACTGGAGGAGTGCTGAATGCTGTGGATTCAGTACTGAGCGGGGCCATCGATAGAGCGTTCTGTGCTGTGCGTCCACCTGGTCACCACGCGACACCAGACCTAGGGATGGGATTTTGTATTTTTAACCATGGTGCAATAGCTGCCCGTTATGCGCAAAAAGAACATGGATTAAAGAAGGTGGCTATAGTCGACTGGGATGTGCATTGTGGTAACGGCACTGAAGAGACTTTTTACAGAGACCCGAGTGTCTTTTATTTTTCAACCCACCAAGAGGGACATTTTCATTCCTGTGGAGATCCAAGTGAGATTGGAGAGGGAAAGGGGAAAGGTACGACGCTCAATATACCTCTGAAGCCAGGATCAGGAGACGAGGAGATTATCAAAGTGTGGAAAGAACCGTTGAGCGAAGCTTTGGTGAAATTTAAGCCAGAACTAATAATAGTATGTGCCGGCTTTGATGCGGCAGCTGGCGACCCACTCGCCGAGATGCTGGTTAGCCCCAATGGCTTTGCTGAGCTCACTAAGTTAGTCTGCAGCTATGCGGACCAATATTGTGGAGGACGCGTTGTTTCAGTTCTAGAAGGCGGCTACGAGCCAACTGTTCTAGCAAACTGTGTGGAGGCACACGTGAAGGCCTTGGCTGACTAGGTCAGGTGGGAGGACCCTGCTTTATTAAGCTGTCTACTAGTTTACAAAGTCAAGGTGTAGGCCTTTTCTGCGCATAGCAGTTTGAATCTCTTCTTCTTCTTGGGGGTTCTGGTAGATAGAACTTATGTTGAGAACGTAAATTCTTTCTTGGTGTCCTTGATCGCATCGTTGCTCGGCTCGTAGTTGTTATACCGGTGGCGTAAAATCGATAGTTTGACCGCAGAATCTTGAGGCCAAAGGCTAAGTAAACGTCGCAACCGGGTCACAGAGTCCGCGCTAGCTAGGTCAACATCATGAGCAAAGTGAATGATGTCTCCAGTTCTTAGCCCCGCTTTGTAGGCGTGCGATTTTGGACATAGCTCTAAGATCATAGGGCGCGAAGTGATTTCGTTTTCCTTGGTAATTGTCACATACCATGAAATGCTGAAACCATATCGATTGGTGAGATGAGATTGGCTTCTATTCGCTTGTTGGAGCTTTTTGAAGTTGTTCCAAGTCGATTTTCTTATTTTGGTCGAATTTTCTAACAGCGATTTTTTCAAGGATGGTATCAAAGTTATTCATGGACGATACCGCAAACTCTATCGACTGGGCTGGCTTAAGCTTCTCATTGATGAAGCCATCGATAAGTTGTTTGCTTTGCGCCGTAAGTTTTGAGGGGCTGAGTAAACAAACTGTAGCAATAAAAAGAGTGAGGTAGGTCTTCATAGTCTTTAGTGGAGTTGGTTAGAGTCAAAGTCGAAGTGGTCTGAGATGTCTCCTAGTTCTTTGAGCTTGGTAAAGGCTTCTTTTCTGAATTTAGAGGCTTCTGGGTAGTTTTCCTCGGTGAGTTTATCCGCCTCAATTTTTTGTTCTGGAGTCATTTTCTTGAGAGCTTGACTGAGCAGTTGTTGTTGTCTTTTTTTGTATGCTCCAGAGCTGGATTTGAGAGCATGTCTGGCGGCCGCTACGCCTTTGGGGAGGTCGACAACTGCTGGTATTGTAAAATAGAGATAGGAAGAGGCTATCCAATGCGAACTGTAGGTTTTATGGTTTGAGTGGTAAACTCTGTGGAACATAGCCCCTATCGTGGTTTTTTAGAGGGCCTTTATGGAGGAGATAATCATTTGCTAAAAATTGAGCCATGGTGTCGTGAGCATTACAGTTCTTGAGAGCTAAGGATTCACGTAGAAGTTTTATGATTGTTTCAGATTCCTCAGAGTATTTCTCACCCTTTTTTCTTTCCTGTACGAGGTGAAGTGCGTAATCGTGGCTAATATCTCTTGTTTTGATACCAGCATTGTAGGCTAGGATTGCTAGTTTTCCTGTATCCACACGACTTCCCGCTATGCGCGGCTTCCGGCGCGAGACCGCGCGTTCTAAGTTTTTGGCGAGGAAATGGTGTGAAGTACGAGAGCCTTCATTAGCAGCTCTTATGAAATAGGGCATAGCTCGATCTAAGTCGTCTTCAGCTATTGCGATGAGTGCTGCATCAGCCATACTCATAGGGTATCCCAATTTGGCTGCTTCGGTTACGACTTTGACTGCTTTAGTGTATACTCTAACACCATAGATTTGTTTAGCCTCTTTTGGATTCCTTAAAATTTGGTGGGCAATTTGTGGTGAGCCGAATTTATTCAGTGCCTGGATTCTAAGTTTGATCGCTTCTTTGAGTCAAAGATTGGAAGGGCGCTATAGCCTTTGAACTCAGATTCTATAGTGTACACAAATATCA
>NZ_JBDOPO010000310.1:0-6149 GCF_039830215.1 Rubritalea sp.
TACCATGTAGTCTGTGGACTGCATTGTTTCATCCGTGGGTTTGGCGGATGGCTTGGAGAGATAGCAGGTCGCAGCGATTGCGGTTGTTGGTTTTTTCGTTGGCGATAGTTTCAGGGGTTGCAGCTCTCACTGCAATATACTCGCTCAAGGAGAGTGTTGAAAAAGGGATTACCTCTGAGGCAAAGTCGCTTCTGGGGTCAGATCTTAAAATCTCCTCTAAGAAGGCGTTTGTGGAGGCAGAGTTAGCTGGGCTGACTGAGAGCGCTGAGGAGTTTAGCAGAGAAACTAGTTTCCCGACGATGATGCGTTTCCTTCCAAAGCTGGAAGACGGCGGGAGCCGGTTGATGCAGATGCGTGGGATCGAGGAAGGATATCCGTTTTATGGAAAGGTGGAGACTCGGCCGGTGGATGCCTGGGACAAACTCCTAGCCGGAGGTGCTGAAAGTGGAGTGTTGCTAGAGCCCGCGGTGCTCGACCAATTTGGAGTGAAAGTGGGCGATCAAGTTCAGATCGGGAAAATTCGTTTGAGAATTCTTGGGGTGGTCGATAAGCCAGCCCCGCGTGGTAGTCGGTTTAGCGGATTTGCGCCCGAGGCTTATGTGCGCTTGGCTGATTTAGAAAGTGCTGGGTTGCTGGGGACCAAAAGTATGGCGAGCTTTACCGTGCATTTGAAGATGGCTGGAGCTGGCTCGGCAGAGGAGTTGAAAGAGACGATCCAGGAGGGCTTTCCGAAATCATTTTGGCGGATAGAAACTCCTGAGGATCGGCGCGAAAACTTGGGGGAGGCGCTGGACAATTTTCAACAATTTCTAGGGTTGATAGCTCTGGCTTCGTTAGCATTGGGAGCTATAGGTGTAGCTGGAGCTGTGCATGCACACATTACTAGACGTATTGCTACGGTAGCAATTTTACGTTGTCTGGGATGTCCCGGCCATCTTGCATTTGGCATTTATTTCGCGCAGGCGCTTGCGCTTGGATTGTTCGGATCTTTGCTCGGCGCTGGGTTAGGAATTGGGATGCAGCTGGGTTTTATCGCGGCCTTTCAGGAGAAACTTCCTATCTCTGTCGCTGCTGTTGCTGAATGGAGGATTGTGGGGCTAACGACTGCGATGGGTTTTGCTGTTTGCTGTGGGTTTGCCCTTATACCCTTGCTGAGGATTCGTGAAATTTCACCGGCAGTGACGCTTAGAAATGGCGCTCGCCTCAAAGGTAGTGTGCTGCGGATATTGCCGGTTTATGTTTTTTTGGTGGCGCTGCTTTTTGCGGTGTCTTACAGCAATGACTCCAGCTGGAAGAGTGCACTGGCGCTGGTCGGTGGCATGCTGATAGCCTTTTTATCCCTGCTCGCCGTGGCAAAGTTACTGATGAGGTTGGCGCGTAAATTGGTGGGGCAGCACTGGCCCTATCTGCTGCGCCAGGGAATCTCGAACCTCTATCGGCCGGGGAATCAAACATTGCTTTTTTTGCTTTCTCTGGGACTCGGCACATTTCTTTTGGTGACGGTGCTTTCAGTTGGAAAAATCATGAATGATCGACTCACGTTGGATCAAACGGGGAATAGTCCGAACTTGTATTTGATAGATGTTCAGCCAGATCAAGTGCTGGGTGTCCGCGAGATGCTAAAAAATGATGGGCTTCCGGTATTAGAAAGTTCACCTATGGTGGCGATGCGGATCGAGTCGATACGTGGGGTGCCGGTGGCCGAGGCGATAGGCGTGCCCGAATGGGTGGCTCGGAGGGAGTTTCGTTCGAGCTATCGTGACTATTTGAACCCTACCGAAACCCTGGTGGCTGGAGAGCTCGCTAAAGATCGAGCCAATCCTGACGGGCTTGTACCAATATCTCTAGAGGAAAAAATTGCGTTGGACATTGGCGTGGGGATCGGCGACGAAATGACTTTAGATATTCAGGGGGTTTCTATTCGGACTCAGGTGACAAGCCTGCGGCAGGTAGATTGGAGTCAGTTTAACCTGAACTTTTTCATGATCTTTCCTCCGGGAGTTCTTGAAGATGCACCGAGGTTTCATGTGGTGACTACACGCACGCCTTCAGCTTTAGCTTCCGGCGATTTGCAACGGCATTTAGCTGATAGTTACGCTAATGTGACGGCGATTGACCTGACCCAGATTTTAGGGTCTATACGTGATATTCTAGGGAAGATTTCTGCGGTGGTCTCGGTGTTAGCTGGATTTACCGTGCTGGCAGGTTTGCCTATTTTGATTGGAACACTTCTTAATGGTCGAGATGTGCGACTTAAGGAAAGCCTGCTGTTGCGGACTTTAGGGGCTTCGGGGAGGCAGGTTCACGTGATTTCAGTGATCGAGTACACCACGCTCGGTGTGCTCTCAGCGCTGACTGGTGTGTTACTCGCAGTTGTGGCGAATACAGCCTTGGCGGTTTTCGTATTCAAGTCTGATCCATGGCCAGATGTTGGGCTCGTTTTAGGCGCTATAGGAATCGTGACAGGAATCTCTGTGCTAGGTGGGCTGCTGGTGAGCCGTGGGGTCACGAATAATCCACCGCTAGAGGTTTTACGGGGTGGGTAAGCAGGCTACAGCACTTAGTTAAGATGCTCCAAAGCATCATCCGCGTTGTTAATTACAAGGTGAGCCATGCATTTTACTCCTGACTCTTTTAATTAGCACCAGCCTGAGTAGATCTACAGTCTGAATTACATATGGGTTATATAGGTTGCTTTTTCTGACTGCGAGGCTGTTTAGCCAGTCTTCGGTAGTTAGCCGCTCTGCGGAGCCGATTACTTCATCATATGGCTTGAGATTCAGAGTGTGGAGGGAAGCTAGTATATCCCTCGGGTCCTGAAGCTGACCATACTGATGTGTCTGCGTCGTGAGCTAGCGGCAGATTTTTCCGGAATCGGATAGGCAGGTCAGGGTTGGATATGAAGGGGCGACCGAATGTAATGATGTCAGCATCACCCATGGCTATCGCTTGTTCTGCGGTTTCCCTCGTATAGCCACAGTTGCCGATGATGGTATTTTTGAAGACTTTGCGGAATTCATCGAGGGTCATAGGCTCACCAAGTTCGTGGAATCCGAAGGCCAGTCCGTCCATAACGTGGAGGAAGCCGATATTGAGTTCATTGAGCATTTTCGCGGCGGCTGTATAGGTTTCGATATAGTCGGAGCTGCCCATATCATTAAAGACTCCATTCGGTGAGAGACGCACACCTACTTTCTCTGCAGGCCAAACCTCGAGGATTGCCACGGTGATCTCTTTTAAAAGCCTTAGCCTATTTTTTAGTGACCCTCCGTAGTTGTCGCTACGTTGGTTAGTCTTTGATTCTAGAAATTGATTGAGCAGGTATCCATTTGCAGAGTGGATTTCTACACCATCAAAGCCCGCTTCTTTGGCGCGAATGGCTGCTTGTTTATAATCTTGGATAGTTTGGGCGATTTCAGCTGTGCTCAGAGCGCGTGGTGTTTCGTACTCTTTTTTTCCATCTGGTGTGTGAATTGCATCGCCATTTATTTTGATTGCCGAGGCTGATACTGGCAGCTCACCAGCGAGAAAGCTGGAGTGAGATGCGCGGCCACAGTGCCAAAGCTGAATTACTACCGGGGTAATGTGATGGTGGAGTGCTGAGCAAATCTTTTTCCAGCCTTGAGTTTGCGCCTCGTTGTAAATTCCGGGGGAGTCAACCCAACCAATTCCTTGCTTATTTACCACGGTGGCTTCAGTAATGATGACACCTGCAGATTCTCGTTGAACGTAATATTCGCTCATGAGATCATTCGGAATCCGATCTGAGCCAGAGCGACCACGCGTGAGTGGAGCCATTGCTACTCTGTTCGACAGCTTGGTTCCTAGGAATATGTATTCTGAGAGTAAATTAGGTGAGTTGGACATGGCTTGCTTTTATTTTTTATAAGTGACCATTGGTTGGTCGGTGGTTGGGGTGAGTCAGATACCAATGAAATCAATGGTATCTGCGCCGTCGATTGTTCTAATTACTCGGGTTCATAGATGTGTCAAAGTATGAATTGCTGGGGCGATTCTTGGGAGTATCCTCCGCCACCTTACGAGGGAGTGATTTTACTGGCTCTCAATCCTTGAATTCATACGAAATCGAATTACCCTACTCTCAGACACCCAAACTTCATCTAGATCAAAAGTGGACAAACAAACCATCACCATCATTGTCAGCGTATTACTATGCCTAGCTATTCTTTTCATTCTCTGGAGATGCTACATAGCTTTGAAACGTTATTCCTGCTGCGGAAGCTGTGGGTGTGACCTCATGACAAAGAAAGAGCGCAAGGCGTTCGAGGCCAGAAATGCGAGTATTGTAGATCAAGAAGAAGGGGAACCTTAGTTTCTAGAGACCAATCTGCTATCTGTCTGAGCATTTGAGTTGTCACCGACATCCTTACGCGTATGCTTTTACTTCAATGACCGTTAATGCAGTTGAGATTGTTGATTTGGTGAAGGAGTACCCTTCATCATTTAAGCGTAAAATGTTTCGTGCCGTCGACGAGATTTCACTGCGCATTGAGCCAGGTGAAGTTTATGGACTGATCGGGCCGAATGGCTCGGGAAAGTCGACGACGATGAAAGCCTTGTTAGGTTTAGTGGCTCCAACAAGTGGGCAGTGTAAGGTCTTTGGCCATGATTCGATGAAGGTGGATGCGCGACAGCACGTTGGTTTTCTTCCTGAGAATCCCTATTTTTATAAACACCAGACTGCCGAGGAAACTTTGAAATTCTATGGTCGCCTGTGTGGCATGCGTGGTAAGCAACTGGCAATGCGAATAGATGCTTTGATAGAGCAGGTGTCACTGCAGGATGCTCGCAAGCGTCGACTTGGTGGATATTCTAAGGGGATGTTGCAAAGGGTTGGCTTGGCGCAGGCATTGATACAAGAACCGCAATTGGTGGTGCTCGATGAGCCGACAGCTGGTGTTGATCCCGTCGGCTCAAGGCAAATTCGTGATTTAATTTTACAGTTGAAGAACCAAGGTGTGACCGTGTTTTTGTGCTCACATTTGCTCGAGCAGGTACAAGAGGTGTGCGACAAAGTGGGGATTATCTTTAATGGAAAAATGGCCAAACAGGGAAGGCTTTCGGAGTTGACCTCTGTGAATACCCATACTGAGCTTTTGGTAGAGGATATGGATGATGTGACTTTGGCTAAAGTGAAAGACGCGATAGAACGAGGTGGCGGTGAGCTTATTTCTTCCGGAGCTCCACGCAAAAGCTTAGAAAATTTATTCATAGAGATTGCAAATCATTGTGGAGAGGAGGCCCGATAAGATGTCCAAAATAGGATTCATCTCAGCCACGCGCATTTCGGTGATCGCGGGACACACCTTTACTCAGTTAGTAAGGATGAAGGTATTTTACTTCCTGGTGGTGTTTGCTGTGATTGTCTTAGGCAGTCAATTTGTGGACATGAGCACGCTCGGTGCTGTGAAAGCGGTGGAGCAGAACCTAAGAGTCATGAAGGGGGCTGGTTTCTTTGCTATGAATATGTTCTCGGTGATTCTGGCGCTCTCAGCGACAGCGTTGTTGTTGCCTAAGGATGTGGAAGACCGAACGCTCTACACGATATTATGTAAGCCGGTACCTCGTCTCGATTACTTGGTTGGTAAATTGCTGGGGGTGGTGACTTTGGTGACCGTTGGCTTATTAGTCATGGATGGGCTGTTCTGCTTGATTCTCAATATCCGTGTCGAGGCGTTGGTGGCGGAGCAGGCCGATTTGCTGACAAGGATGGGACGGTCACCTGAAGTGATCGAGTCTCAGACGGCTGCCATTCAAGAGCAAGGCGTGACATGGAGTTTGCAGGCGGGGGTTGTGGCAGTACTTCTAAAGGCTATAGTGGTGGCTTCTATAGCTTTGCTGGTTTCGACCTTCTCCACCTCAACGATCTTCACGATTATTATCACAGTCGTGGTGGTGCTCATTGGGCTTATTCAGGCCGAGGCTAGAGACTACTTCCTGCAACAGCAAAGCTTGGGTATGAGTTCACCTATGCTAGAAATGACCCGGTGGATCTCTTTGTTATTCCCTGATTTTAAATTACTGGGGATTGAAGACGGTGTGATCAATGGCGAGCGAGTCAGCTTGTTCTTATTGGGCCGTGTGAGTCTCGTTGGAGTTCTCTATGCTGCGATCTATACGGTTCTCTC
>NZ_JBDOPO010000190.1:0-1513 GCF_039830215.1 Rubritalea sp.
AATGCGACTACGTATGGAAGAAACAGCGGCCAAAGACAACCTTAAGCGCGGTCCTGGTGGTGTCGTTGATATTGAGTTTCTTGTTCAGACACTTCAATTGTTATATGGCAAGAACAATATTGAGCTACAGACATCAAACACACTTGCTGGCCTCGAGTCCCTTGCTTTTGCTGGTATCATAGGGAATGAAATGGCAAAATCGCTCCGCGATGCGTACGACCTGTTACGGAAAATCGAGGGCAGGCTTAGGCTTCTTGACGTACGTTTAGGGCACGTGTTTCCAACCGAAAGTCAAAAACGCAGCCAATTGGCAGATCTGTTAAACCGTGAGAATGGTGAGTCACTAGCTGACGAAGTATTCCAGACAGTTACATGGGTGCGTAGTGTCTTTGATAAAACGTTTGCTGATTTACAGGACGATCTGGCTAAAAATACTTAGTGGTTGCCAAGAAACTTAATGGCATAAACACCAGCAAGTACAAGAATCCCAAAAATCAGGGTTATCCGTTCAAGGTACTTGTCAAGTATTTCGCGAGCCTGTTTGCCGCAAATTCTCATGATGGTGGCAACTAGGAAAAAGCGGCCACCTCGTCCAATGAAAGATGCGATTATGAGAGTTGGAAGTGGGACAGAGCATGCGCCCGCTGCGATTGTGAAAATCTTAAAAGGAATTGGTGTAAATGCAGATAGTATCAACCAAAGGAACGCATTTTCTTGATAAAGGGATTCAACATAAATAAATTTTTCGGATGTAAAACCAGGTATGGCGCTGTAAAAAAAAGTATCAACTAGATGCCATAAACCCCGACCGATCGCCCACCCTGCGATGGCTCCGAGGACACTTGCAGTCACTGATACAGCGGCAAATAGATAGCTCTTTTTTGGCTTGCCCACAGAGAGTGCGATTTGCAGGACGTCGGGCGGGATTGGGAAGAAAGAACTTTCGGCAAATGAAATTCCAGCCAAGGCAATCACGCCGTGCCGGGAATCAGCCCAAGAAAGCACCCAGTTATAAAGTCGTCGGAGTGGCCCTAGCCTTTTCGGGATGTCCAGTTCCGGGCTATCTGCATGAGCCTGCTCGATAATCGGGCTTTCGGATGATGTCGGTGAAAAAGGCATGCTGCTTTCCTCAAAGTTAGGAAAATCATAGCAGGTGCCAAGACGTGACGTTAGGCCGTTTCTGGCTCTGCTGATAGCCACTCACAAAGAACTTCGTGAGCCGGAGTGACTATGAGGTAGACAAGAAGTGAGAGAAGGGCGAGGTCACGAAAGTTAGCAGTATCTGAAAGCCACCACCATGTTCCACCTAATAAAATCCATGTAGGAATCAGTAATGGCATTGCTGCCTTATGAACGATAAGGGCTTGTCTCACAGGGTGTATCTCCGCACTAGGTGACGCAAGGTGCTTTGAAATCGAAGGCATTTGCTTCCAGCTGTGAAAAGCTAAAAAATATATGCCAATGCCAAAAAGCGGAGAACTAACGATTTCAAGGATGCCAACCAAGGCATATG
>NZ_JBDOPO010000035.1:0-1512 GCF_039830215.1 Rubritalea sp.
GTTCTGCGCTTCAGGGCTCGATGGCCTCACGCGTAATCTCAGCACAGCTGAAATCATCAGCCAGCTTGTCGCGATCGCCGAACACTCCAGCAAGACCATCACCAATGTCGTATTCATGGGCATGGGGGAGCCGCTCGCTAACTTTAAGAATCTAAATCCAGCGCTCGATATCATCACTGGCCACTGGGCACTCAACCTAGCACCTCGCTCGGTTACAGTCTCAACCTCTGGACTGGTGCCGATGCTTTACAAGCTCGCTGAGCGTGAGAACCAAGTTTCACTCGCCATCTCTCTCCACGGCGCGACCGACGAGGTCCGCAACAAGATCATGCCAGTCAACTCGAAGTGGAATGTCGATGAACTCTTCGAGTCGCTGCACAATTTCCGCGAAAAGAACAACCAGCGCATCACGCTGGAGTACATCCTTATCAAGGGCATCAACGATGACCTCGAGCAGGCTAAAATTCTCGCAGAGAAAGCCAACAAGCTCGGCGGATTCGTCAACCTCATCCCCTACAACACAGTAGAAGGACTCGAGTGGGAACGCCCATCCGACGAGCACTGCAAGCTCTTCCGTGATACAGTCAAAGGGCTCGGTGTGATGACTACAATGCGCCTAGAAAAAGGCCATGACATCGATGCGGCTTGCGGTCAGCTTCGTCTTAAGGAGATGAAGAAGCAGGCGGGGGCGCAAAGCGCCAATTAGGAATTAGGTGTTCCGTGTTCCGTGTTCCGTGTTCAGAAAATGAAGTCTGGGCTTACATTGGCAGCAGCCTAATGCGTGAAATTTCGTGCGATGGGTGGTAGTGGTCTTTAATGTGAGCAATAGTTTGATCACTTTCCTTTTCCTATAAGAACCTGTCCAACCCATCGATAGCTACTGTCGCAACTGAGCGACTGGACGAACAAAAAAATAGCCTCAATCGGTGTAACCAGAGACTGAAGTCGTCGCTGCTTTCATTATAGACTTTTGCTCTAGTTTTTTGTTAGTGACTGTTTGATGTCTAATAACTTTGAGAACTCTCCCCGCCTTGCTGTATTGATCGATGCCGACAACACACCACCCAAATCAATTCCTTTCATTATGAAGGAGATAGCAAAGTACGGAACAGCTAATGTGCGTCGAATTTATGGTGACTGGAGCAGCAACCAGCTAAGTGGCTGGAAGGACGTATTACTCGACCACTCTATTCAACCAATCCAGCAATTTGCCTACACCACAGGTAAAAATGCCACAGATATTGCAATGATCATCAATGCTATGGATCTAATGTACACAGAGAGGTTCGATGGATTCTGCCTAGTCTCCAGTGATTCAGACTTTACTCCGCTAGCTGCACGCATCAGAGAGCAGTCGCTCACAGTCTATGGTTTTGGACAAAAAAGGACGCCGAAGCCATTCGTTGAAACTTGTGATAAATTCATCTACCTTGAATTACTTGAACCAGAGGCTGAATGTCCATCAAATGCCACACCTGTCACAGACCCGAGACTCTTCAATTATTTCAAAGC
>NZ_JBDOPO010000041.1:0-1510 GCF_039830215.1 Rubritalea sp.
TAGTTTTGAGGAGCCTGAATATACCGCTAATTCAGATGCTTTGGGTCCGCTCCGTATCCTAGAGGCGATTAAGCTTCATGGATTAGAAAAGAAAGCTCGTTTTTATCAGGCAAGTACTTCAGAACTCTATGGCCTCGTCCAGGAGGTACCACAAAGAGAGTCCACACCATTTTACCCGCGTAGTCCCTATGCCGTTGCGAAATTGTACGCTTATTGGATAACAATTAATTATAGGGAAGCGTATGGAATATATGCGTGCAACGGTATTCTATTTAATCATGAATCACCGTTGCGGGGGGAAACATTTGTTACCCGCAAGATTACGCGGGCGCTTTCCAGAATAAAATTAGGCCTTCAAGACTGTCTATATCTGGGCAATCTAGATGCTAAACGTGATTGGGGGCATGCAAAAGATTACGTTGAAATTCAATGGCTTATGTTGCAGCAAGATCAGCCGAGAGATTTTGTTATTGCAACGGGAGAGCAATATAGCGTGCGTGATTTTATAAACATAGCTGCCAAGGAATTGAAAATGGATATCTGTTGGGAGGGGGAAGGAAAGGATGAGAAAGGCTATTGGATAGGCGGTTCTTCGAAACCAGACGGCAATAATTTAGATGAAACCGCGCCGATAATTTCTGTCGACCCGCGCTATTTTAGGCCAACTGAGGTAGAAACTCTATTAGGAGATGCATCTTTAGCAAAAGAAAAACTAGGCTGGGAGCCTCGTATAATGTTTCGTGAGCTCGTCTCAGAGATGGTTCGTGAAGACTTGAAGCTAGCTGAAAAAAATGAACTAGTTAAGCGACATGGATTTAAAACTCTCTCTCATAATGAGTAAAACCTTCCTCAAAACCTACAATTCATAGGGTATTGGATGTATAAGACGATTAGAAATTGCCGTATTTGTGGGAATAGCAATTTGATATCAATCATGGATTTAGGAACTCAGGCTCTAACTGGTACGTTTCCTGCCGCGCGGGAGGAACCTGTCTTTTCTGGTCCAGTCGAGCTGGTTAAATGTGCTGGAGATAGTTGTTGCGGGCTCGTGCAGTTACGGCAAAGCTACAATGTTAACCTCATGTATGGTGAAAATTATGGTTACAGATCTTCTCTTAACGCTAGCATGGTTAATCATTTGCATTCAAAGGTTGAAAAAATTCTAACTAAGAAAATTCTGACGGATGGCGATCTGGTGGTAGATATCGGCAGCAGTGATGGAACCACTCTAGGCGCCTATCCGGGAGGTGTATTCAACCTAGTAGGCATTGATCCATCAGGGGAGAAATTTCTTGAGCACTATCCGCAAGGGGTTAAGCTTGTACCAGAATTTTTTAGTGAAAAGATCGTTAGTGAGATTGCTAGTGGAAAAAAAGCCAAAGTCATCACTTCATTCTCAATGTTCTATGATTTGGAAGATCCTGTCGTATTTGCTACAGAAGTTGCAGCATCGCTAGAGGATGAGGGCATTTGGGTCTTTGAACAGAGTTATCTGGCAGCTATGCTTGAG
>NZ_JBDOPO010000032.1:0-1507 GCF_039830215.1 Rubritalea sp.
CTTCGAGTTGGCTAGGTGTGAGCGTACGTGCGTCTTGAAGTTTCATAGCTTATATCCAGCAGAAATAGTGCCAACTGGTTTTCCGCCTGATTAATAACACCTTTCAACCGGTTGGTGTGCCAACTTAGCATGAACATTTCTCTATTAAGATGTTAGCCACAGTACCCCTAGAAAATAAAACTCGCAGCCAACTTGGCAGCGAGTTTTAGACTTTGTCTGATAGCAAATAGCCACACTAGAGTAAGTGCTTCACAGCTTCTTTCTCGTCATTGAGCTCAGCTACTGAAGCATCAATCTTCGCGCGTGAGAATGCATTCACATCCAGTCCTTCAACAACTGACCATTTCTTTCCATCTTCAGTGCGAATCGGCATAGAAGCAATCAAGCCGGCATCAATCCCGTAGGAGCCTGGAGAACAAGCAGCCACACTGAACCAATCACCCGCAGGAGTCGGAGTGCACAAGCTTCGGACCGTGTCTACAACCCCATTGGCGGCGGATGCAGCAGAGGACGCGCCTCTTACCTTTATAATGGCAGAACCTCGCTGCTGCACAGCTGGGATAAATGTCTCCTGAAGCCAAGCTTCGTCAGTAATCAAATCAGTGGCCGGCTTACCTCCAATTTTGGCATTATAGAAATCTGGGTACTGCGTGGAGGAATGATTCCCCCATATACAGAGATTAGACACCTCAGAACTATGTACACCCGCCTTCACCGCGAGTTGCCCCTTTGCACGATTTTCATCGAGACGAGTCATCGCAAAAAAGCGATCATTTGGCACCCCACTCGCGTGCTGCATAGCAATGAGGCAATTCGTATTACATGGATTCCCCACGACAACAACCCGAACATCTGCAGCTGCTGAACGCCCAATAGCTTCACCTTGACCCGTGAATATTTTGCCATTGATTCCTAATAGGTCGTTACGCTCCATTCCAGCACCACGAGGAACAGAGCCAACTAATAATGCCCAGTTAGCACCCTTAAAACCATGATCTAGGTCACTAGCGGTAGTCACACTCTGCAGCAATGGAAAAGCACAATCGTCGAGCTCCATCACCACCCCTTGAAGGGCGCTCATGGCTGATTCGATCTCGATTAGGCGTAAAGCAACTGGCTGGTCTGGGCCGAACATAGCTCCAGATGCAATTCTAAAAAGTAAGGCATAGCCAATTTGGCCAGCAGCTCCGGTAACAGAGACAGTGATAGTGTTCTTCATAAATTCGCGCCTAACATAGGAGTCGAATTTTCACCCGTCAACTTCTTAAGTACCTTATAAGAAATTAGGACAATAAATATCGCGGATTCAACCTGGAAGTGCACCTTGTTAGTTAGGTGTTAAAAACATAAAGTTTGGGGTCTTTCTGTCGAGTACTTTACGAGGTCTGCTGTTTAGCTTTATCTCAACTTCAGCTATTTGATCGTCAGTTACCCCTCCGAAATCTGTTCGCCTAGGGAAGTATTGACGGATGAGGCCATTGGTATTCTCACTCAAACCTCTTTCCCA
>NZ_JBDOPO010000300.1:0-6055 GCF_039830215.1 Rubritalea sp.
CCACAGTAAGTTAATTTAACTTACTGTGGCGGACGCGTACTTTTGAGGCCGATTTAATCGCCTTCATTTGAGATCTGCTCAGACTCACATTCATCTGGGTAAACTTTTTACCAGGGAAGATGAGTTGCTGAGCTTGGTCTCCAGTCAGATAGGTCTTTGCGTAGCAGAAAGTTTGCCCAGCAAAGAGAGCTCCCACAGTAAGAATACTTTTTTTTAAGGCTGAGCGACGGTCATATTGGTTCATCATTGATCGACTGTTATGAATGATCTTTAAAATTCGAAGCCGACTGTGACTCCTACGTGAAGTTCTTCATGCTCATCGTATGCTTTACCTAACTCAGCTACTGCTCCGTTGCGGCTGGCATCTCCTCCACTCTTAACCAGCCAGAGAATGGAACCAGTTACCCACCAACCCTCTTCAGCGTAGTGGAGTGATGGACCAAAATAGTGGCCGTACTGGAATTGTGAACCGAGTTGAATGTCATCAAAGCTGCTGAAATCACCAGTCTGTACGTCTGGCTTACCATCATCTGGAACTCCGTTGATTACTGGGTTTACAAAATCTGTCTGGTAGCGCCATTCGAGACCAGCTGTCCACTTCGGAGCAAAGCGGTATGCTATACCTAAACCAAGATCGAAGGCTATTTCCTCTTCGAGCACTTCTTCGTCAGTACCAGCGCCACCTTTACGGCGTTCTAATTCAACTTTTCCAGCAAAAGCCAGGGTCAGCTGGTTGTCTAACCAGTTCTTCTGAAGATAGATAGAAGGGGCAACCGCGTCTTGGTCGATATCACTTCCGTCGAGGCGGTAAACGTCTCGGTGTTCGAATGCTAGTCCGAATGAGAGGCCAATGGGATCCTTATAAGGTGAGAGAACATTGTATTTCATTCCTAGCTCGAAACCGCCATATTGTGTCTTGCTGAATTGGCCCACTGTTGGGTCAAGTTCTTCGCGTCCTTCTGGGATGTCGTAATCATGGCTAAAGAGCATTAACTCACCAAAGACTGTGAGCTTGTCAGTAATCCCGTATTCTAGCTCAGGACGAATGTCGTGGAAGGCGTAGTCACCTATATCTTTACCCAAGCGGCTGATGCTATTTAGCTTGAGCTCCCAGCTTCCCTCCGGGCGAGTGTCGGTGCCTTTGGTGTACATCCATAAGTTTTCATCAGCATTAGCTGAAATGTTGAGACTAGCGAAAATCGCCATGGCTGAGAGTGTCGTTGTTTTTACAATATATTTCATGTTCGGGTAATCTGCTGTTTAGCTGACAAACAGTTCACTATCGCTAATGAGACTCAATGTCAATAGTGTAGGTTGACAGAAGTCCATTTATGTTTATGTACCGATATGTGAACGAGCGACACAATAGAATACGGGTATTATTACTGTTTGGAGCACTCCTAGTAGCTAGTGAGAGATTGCGAGGAGAGGAGGTTTTGGAGACTCTTGAGACAACAGTTGTTGAAGCAATTAGAATTGAGCTTTCTGAAGAGGATGCTCCTTATAGTATTTACTCTCTAACTGGAGCTGATTTCGAAAAAACGCTCAGTCGTAACGTGGTCGAGTCGCTAGAAGGTCAGCCTGGCGTGAGTGTGCAAAAGACATCAAATGGCCAGGGATCACCCTACTTGAGAGGGTTCACAGGCTATAGAACGCTATCCACTATCGATGGAGTTAGATATAATAACTCGGTCTATCGTGATGGTCCAAACGAGTACTTTTCTTTGATCGACAGCCAATCGATTAGCGGTTTTGAGTTGATCCAAGGGCCAGGTTCAGTCCTCTACGGTAGCGATGCCATCGGTGGAACACTGAACCTTCAGACCAAGAGTTCTGATTATATACTGGAGGACGGCTACTACGCACACGGGTCGCAGGCGTATCGCTATGGTTCCGCTGAAAATAGCCACCTATTTCGTACTGAGTTACAACTAGGTGAAGGGGGAAAGTGGGGGCTACAGCTGGGCTATTCATGTAAGGAATTTGGTGATGTCGACGCAGCTAGTCTTGGAGTCCAGCCGAAGACTGGCTATGGAGAACAAGCTTGGGATGCTAGATTTGATATGGTTCTTAATCAGAATTGGTCAATGACCTTGGTCCATCAAGGCTTGACCCAGGATGATGTGTGGAGAACGCACTCGACCATTTATGCAAAAAGTTTTAAAGGGACAGAAGTTGGCTCGGATCTTAGCAGGCTGAAGGATCAACAACGATCACTTAATTACCTGCGGTTTTTGGGAGAGTATATTCAGCCGTGGTTAGATCAGGTGAGTTTGACATTGTCCTACCAAGCTTGGGATGAGGATGGGCAGCGTCAAAGATCTAACAAGAAGTCGTTGAGTGAGTATTTCCACTCACGAATGATTGGAGTGGATTTAGAAATGCTATCAAATGTTGGTCAGCACATTCTAAGCTATGGAGTGGACTTTTACCGAGACAATGTGGATTCAGGCCGTGTGGATTACAACGCCGATGGATCGGTTGATCGAGTGAGAATCCAGGGACCGGTGGGAGATGACTCGACCTACGATTTATTGGGACTCTATGCGCAAGATTTGATTGAGCTTAGTGATCGGACTGATGTGATTCTAGGTGGGCGCTACACCTACGCGAGGGCATCGATAGGGCGCTATGAAGATCCGGTTTCTAGAAAGCCTGCCGCTTATGACGGTAATTGGCACAACTTAGTAGCTTCGGTGCGTGCTGTGCACGATCTGGACAACTCTGGAGTATGGAAAGCATGGGGCGGCCTGAGCCAGTCGTTTAGGGCTCCTAATATTGCAGATTTGAGTCGCTATGGCGGTAGCCGCTCAGATGAGATAGAAATAGCGGCAACTAACCTAAAGTCTGAGAAATTTTTGACTGGAGAAATCGGCCTCAAAGCAGTGGAAGAAAAATACCAACTCACAGCATCTTATTACTACACCTTCGTCGACGACTACATCACGAGCACTCCGACTCGTAACATGCGTGAAGGTCTAAACGAGGTGACTAAACGTAATAGCGCAGAGGGGTTTATCCAAGGAGTTGAAATAGCCGGTAGCTATGAGCTAGCTGAAGGTTGGCGCCTTTTAGGGAATGTCACTTGGCTTGACGGTGAGTTAGAGAGTTTTGTGGATTCCAGTAGCTCTGAAACTCTGGTTGAACCGATGAGTCGTCTAATGCCGCTCACACTCAATGCGGCTGTGCGTTGGACCAGCGGAGACGAAAAAATCTGGGCTGAGCTAGGCTGCCTCTTCGCAGATAAAGCTGATAAATTAAGCTCCAGAGACAAAGAGGACACTCAACGGATTCCTCCTAGCGGAACTCCAGGTTACACCTTGGTGCACCTGCGTGGTGGCTACAAAGTGAATGATCACTTAGATCTCACTCTGGGGGTGGAGAATATATTAGACGAAGCGTACCGAGTGCACGGATCGGGCTCCAATGAGCCTGGTCTGGGAATGGTATTTGGTGCGCGCGCGAGCTTCTAAACTGGCCAATTAGGCTTTGTTAGCATTCTCTTCTTTCCTGCGTTTGCGTTTTACTAACAATGGAACGATAAAGAGGTAGATTCCTGTAAGCCAAAGCACCAGGAGAATAACGGCGGAGGGGAGGAAAACCCAGAGCTTCACTGAGTCATGAAACCAAGACCCGTCGTGAAGCGACTCGATTAGTTCATTTCTACGATACGCCACTTGGAGAAGTTCTCCGCTGTCGTGATCGAGCTGAATTTCATAGCTGTTCTCAGCTCTGACTTTGATGACTCCTTTGTTGGGGCGCACATCGATGCGGTCGATATCATCCCAAGTTGAGATCTCAGCTTCGGGAGCTTTTTTAGAGGCTTCTAGAATCTGTTGGAAGCTCAGGGCTGGAGCTCCAGCTTCAGCCTTGATGGTCGGAGGTTGAATCCAGGAGACTTCTTTTTTCAGTAAGAGCAAGATCCCCGTGATGATGACAATAAGAATAGGGGCGGCGCAGATGATAGCTCCCCAGTAGTGGGTCTTTCGGTTGAGGCGGTTCCATTTAATTTTCATAAAATACCTTGAAGTCGAAACTTGTAGTTGAGCTCCATCAGTGGCTTGTCAGAAGCTACCTGAGCATGCTGAAAAATGTTCACTTGGGAATGCTTAAAATGCAGTGGTCTTAATTCGGGGCATCGTGACGCTAAGTCATGACAAGCTACCGTTAGCTCAAATCCAGTTTAGCGCTATTCTTAGCCTATGTCTGAAAAGCAGAAAATCAAAATTAAGGTGCCTGAGTATGGTGAATTGCGCGAATCAGTAGTGGAGCGTCTGCGTCGGGTGCGATTGGCGTTTAGCGACGCCAATACTCATGAAAGTAAACATGAGGCAATAGCTAAAATCCTGGCCAAGCCCCAGACTATCTAACTTGATAGCAATTCAGAGGGGAGTTGCCCTTTCTCCTCTTGGAAGGCTTTAGAGAAGTGGGAAAGTGAGTTGTAGCCCACTTCTAGAGCCGCCTCTGTAACATTGAAATCACCATCCTGTAATAGCTTAGCTGCATGGTCTATGCGCAGTTCACGGTGTTTTTGTTTCAGTGTGACACCTGTCGATTTTTTGAATTGCCGACTTAGATAATGGGGGGCGCAGCCAACCGATTTGGCTAGTTCGTTCAGATTTATGGGTTGGTCTAGTCGATCGCTAAGCCAACTGATGCAATGCTCGGTTCTTACTCTATCAGCACGTTTGATTTTGCTACAGAATGGTTCCGTTGTTTGAAGGCCGTTTGGGGCGAAAAGGTGGTGAGTTAGTAATTCTAAAACCTTTGCCAAATACCAGTACTCTTGGGCTGCCACTGGGACTGGTGGAGAGATTAAGCCATAGGCAATTTCTTTTTCTGCAAGTGAGAGGCTACGCACTTTTCCTAGGATGGCGCTAGCTGATTCAGAATTGTTCAAAATGGCTCGTAGCATTGGGTGTAGCGCTTCTTGTCTAGCCCCGAATGTGCGACTAATCCAGTTGGTGGTGGCACTTAGGATGAGGTAACTTTCATCCTTTTCCATTCTGGTTGCAGTGAGTTCCTGACCGAATCCTCGGTGAAATATAACCATAGTATTGGGGCTCAAATTGACTCTTAAATGAGAGCTAAACAGAATAGCGGAACCTCGAAGGTTGAGCACGATGTGTAAGCACCCCTCTGTCAGCCGAGTCGTAAAGTCCCCAGTACTCTGGTGCCAGCTTAAGCTAACACCTTCAAGCTCATGTTCTCCATATAATGTGCGATCTAATCCATTCATTTGTTCGATAGATAAACGCTCTCATTAGTGAGTCTCAATAGCAATAGTAATCAAGGTATGTCATCAAGCCGCTAATGGAAGACAAGCACGCGTTAGCGTGATAGAGCGGAGTTGGTGCAGTATCTCTAGTAATGAAAGCGAAGTATCTAAGTTCACTACTATTGAAAAACGCAGCACTAGTAGCAAAATACTGTTACGCCTTTCTAAAGATTTCTGTGTGAAAAAGCCGCGGGGAAATGAGTGTTTTCCCGCACCTATATAAATGCCCCACAACTTGGATAATGGTTGTGGGGCCTTTATATTATAGACTCTAAGCTTTGCTGATTTGTGTGAAGTAAAGCTGGTTGATACTTACTTTCTCAGGCTAGCTAGCTAGGGGGGAGCTATTTCTTACCTTGGGAATTCGCGCAATTGTGTGGCCGTTTTGAGTTCATCACCCCATTGGTGAAGAGTGCGCACGCCTTCTTGGGCTAGTTCTAAAATCTTTTGGCCATGAGCATTGAACCCAGTAAGAACTGTCTGGGGACGGCCTTTGGTGATGTCGACTCTGAGGTGCAGGTGGTAGATTTGTGTTAGGTCTATTGAGTATTGTTGCTTGCCAGCATGGAGGTAAACAATGCCGCTATGCGCGGACTGTGAGCAGTACTGAAATTCATGGACGGAATGGGCATATACTCCCGAATGCGTGAGTTTGATAGACGTATCTTTCTCAAAAGACTGAATGATTCTGAACAGAGGGTGGCTTGAACAGTCTTTGCGTAGCTCTTCCTGTTGTTCTAAGCAGCACTGACAATTGGGGACGTATTTGTCTCTGAC
>NZ_JBDOPO010000285.1:0-26172 GCF_039830215.1 Rubritalea sp.
ACGCCCGATCTGCAGCACCAAAAGATCAAAAGATCAAAAGATCAAAAAACTGGCCAATCTTCGCTAAAATTTCCCATTTCGGAAAAAAATGACTATTTTACATCTTCAGGTCGACTTCAACGCTCGCGTCATTGAACAAAAAAGCCCCCAAACATTCACTATTCATTCATAAAACCTAAGCACAGGCATCCTATAGCAACACAATGAGTAGCAATGGGATATTTGTGAATAAAAAGCTTGAAATAGTGAGTTGTCCGATACGGGTCGTATACCGAACCCCATACCGACCATAGACTCGTAGGGTCATTTCTTTAGACCTCGAAGCAATTGCCAAGCATACATTTTGCGCTATGGAAGCCAGTGAAACACTCCTATGAACGTTGCTCAAAGCGTGCCAAAAAATCAACTCAGCTAATTCCGAGAGCTGAGCTGAATTTAGTCATTTCCCAGGTGAGCCAAACTTTACTCCCTCTTTCGCTGCACCTCAGCCCCTCTGGAATCAGGCTAATCGCATCATAGATTCGCTGCTCAAACTCTGTAGATTTGTTTTTTTGATAGTGCTGTGATTAAAAAAATCTAGTCTAGCTGACTACTTCACGAATGGAGGAATGGTCGCGCCCATCGCGTCTGCAGCCGCCCGAAGAAGCTCAGCTTCCTGACTACCGAGAACTCCATCCGACATCACTGCTAGTCCACAGGCGTGGAGCGCATCGCGTTTCATAATTGGCGTGGACTCAGCCAACTTCGCTAAAGTGCCTTCCACCAAATGAAGACCACATTGCTCAGGCGGTAAAATACCTGGTAAACGCACACCATGCTTAGCCAAGTCATCGGCCGAGGATCTATAGGCAGTTTGAAGGTCAGTTCCATTCGTTGCTCCCACTCCAGCCATCGTCGAAATGAGCACATTCAGCTCGCTAGTGAGTTGTCCTAGTTTGGTGTAACGCACGCGTGGTGCGCGCGCCCCATCAAAGAAGGAAGACAGATGACATTCGATGAGTTTTTGCAGCATAAACTCAAAAATATCCACTTGCCCATCACTCGCTATCAACCAATGCGTAGCGTGTAAAAACCGTTCGTATTCAGGGTGCGAAAGTAACCTCAAGCTTGGAATAGATAAGTCGATCAATGCTATTTTCTTAGATGAATGTTCTTCACCTAACACCCCATGCCAATGCTCAGCCAGATCAGCAGCTGCAGCGCCCATGCTCTTCTTAATAAATTTGATTTCCCCAGATTGGAGCTTCCGATCGCTGGCCAAGAGTAAGCCAAAGATCATAGCCTGTGCTTGCTCTCGGTCATGGCACGCATCAATCCAATTGGAATCGAGCCCTTGCATTACTGCAGCTCCGACAGACACATTAGTCTGGGAAACCTCGCCTAGCTGATCCCACTGTTCGCGCTGAACCTGCAGAGGAGCTGGCGCACCACCACCAAATCCGCTGGCACGCACATCTGATGAATTCCCAGCTCGTTGCGATCCAACCTCAGGTAAATGTGAGTCTGCAAACTCACCATCCCAGTCCGCTTCAATAGCCTTGATTCTGACATCTAAGGGAGGGTGGGTAGCAAACCCGTAGGAAAACATCCCTCCATCAGCAAAGAACATGTGGCTAGCCTCTGAGGCTTTTCCTACTTTCACCTCTGAGCCGTATTGCTGCCCCCCGATTTTCTTTAATGCCCCAGCGATGCTAGATGGATCTCGGGTAAATTGCACAGCCGAAGCATCGGCCAGGTACTCGCGCTGTCGTGAAATAGCGGCCTGAATCATCCGGGCAAAAAACACTCCAATAGAACCGACAACCAGCAAAGCAATCGCTGCGATTAATCCGATCAGCGCACCGTTGTTGTTCTCGCGGCTACGGCGCATACTCATGAATTGCATGTGAAACATGAGTTCGCGACCAATAATAGAAAGCATCATGATACCGAACAACCAGCCAATTAACCGCATGTTAAGCTTCATGTCACCGTTGAGAATATGGCTAAACTCGTGCGCCATCACCCCCTGAAGTTCGGAACGTGTCAGCCGCTGAATACAGCCACGGGTCACTCCAATCACAGCATTTCCAGGCTCGGTTCCGGCAGCAAAAGCATTGATACCAGCCTCTTGGTCCATCACCCATATTTGCGGGACTGGCACGCCAGAAGCAATCGCCATTTCCTCTATCACATTGATCAGCTTTCGCTCGTCGGTATCCGTCGTGTGCGGGTCAACTTGCCGCCCTCCCATATCGCGCGCCACCACAGCACCGCCACCACTGAGCTGAAATGATTTGAAGACATTACCAGCGAGAATGACACCTGTTGTCAGAACCGTGATCGTCAAAAATCTCTCAAGATCCCAAAATTCACCCGCCTGTTGCATACGATTCCCTGCAGCATCGACAACTACGACAGTCTGAGTCGCATAATACAACCCAAGGATCGCATATATTGCCAGCACTACCCCCACAACAGCCAACACAAAGTAGCCTATCAACCACTTTGTTCGACGCCGCGCATCATCTTGAGCTTCGTAAAAGTTCATTTAACCAAACACTGATATCTAGCAACAGGGCACTCATCATCAGATGCCTAAAACTCCACCTTCACAGCATCGCGCTCGCTCGGGTCGGAAACCTCAAAGAGAATCGCTTCCCCAAAGTTGAACATTCCAGCGATCATGTTCGTAGGGAAAGTTTCGCGTTTGGTATTATAGACTGTGACCGCATCGTTGTACGCTTGGCGAGAAAAGCCGACTTTATTTTCAGTCGATGTGAGTTCTTCGGTCAACTGCATCATGTTCTGGTTCGCCTTGAGGTCAGGGTAAGACTCCGATAGAGCAAAAAGATTTCCGAGTGATGCTCCTAAAGCCCCTTCTGAAGCCATCAAGTTCTTCATATTCGAAGCATCATCCAGACTCACCCCCTTACGTGCGCTCGATGCCGAATTTCTGGCCGCAATCACAGCCTCCAGAGTCTCGCGTTCATGCGACATATACTTCTTGGCTGTCTCCACAAGGTTGGGGATTAGGTCGTAGCGACGCTTAAGCTGAACATCAATTTGCGCGAAAGCGTTCTTGTAACGGTTACGCAGCTTCACCAGTCCATTGTATGCTCCCATCACCCAAAAAAGAGGCAACGCGATAAGTGCAGCTACGATAAGTAAGGTAATAACCACCCCGCTCATCGCGAGAGTTTGAATAAAGAATGAACTTAGCATGGATTTAGAATAATTGGTTTGGCAAAATTCTCAAGTGGAACCCTCGTAGATTCAGATAAGTTTCAGTATTTGACCACTATAAAAAGTGGAGATCTCTGTAATACAGCGGCTCGTAACCTTAACGCAGCTACGTAACTTGAATCATAATTCATAAGCTCTATCTCTCCCATCTATGAATACATTCGACCAAGCTCTTACCGTTGCCACACAGCTCTCGACTGCAGCACTCCGGAGACACTTCAACCCAAGCTCAATCGAATGGCTATGTGCCGCAATACCATCAATGCTTAATGACTACGCGGATTTTTAGATTGTAACTTTAACCAGATGCTTAAAATGGGTATCACACATGGCGAACAAGCTCTGTATATCTGAGACATTGACCCTGCTACTTTTTAAGATACACTTGGCCCAGCCGTCAATCACTGATCCGGTTGCAGCGCCGACTCAGGATCCTCCTACGTCGGGTCGCTGACGCAGACTAATGATCAGGAAAAGTCTTTATCCTCCACACTTCTTCCCTTTTCCTCACCCTCATGAACCACGAAATCATCGTAGCCGGGAAGCCTTCTCTAAAATACGCAAAGGATGGCACAGCGGAATACCTCAAGCGACTGACCCGCTATGGTAGCTACAAACTCACGCATATCAAAGATGGTACTAGTGAGGATGTATCAAAAAGACTCTTTGACGCCAGCAAGGGTACAGTCCGAATTGTCATGGACGAGCGTGGAGCCACACCCACCACTCAAGAGCTAGTCAAACTCTACAATAAATGGGAAATGCGAGGGTACAAAAAAGTCAGTTTCCTGATCGGAGCCAGCGATGGCCACACCCAACAACTACGTAATGAAGCAGACTTCGTGCTCTCCTTATCCTCACTCACACTGATGCACGAACTCGCATTGTTAGTACTACTAGAGCAGGTCTATAGGGTCGCTACCATCAAACGAGGTGAGCCCTACCATCGAGATTAGCGCCCTACGACGAGAGTAGCTCCAGCCTAACTAGGTCGAGAGCGCGCTGGGAGACCATCAACTTGAATGTAGATCGATCTTTTGGATAAAAGGATTTTAGAGCATAGCTGGGCTTACCTTTCACAGCTATTCCCAGCCAGACTGTTCCGACCGGCTTCCCATCCGATCCCCCACAGGGTCCTGCTATGCCCGTCACCGAAACAGCAATATCACTATTACTCGTTTTGAGAGCTCCCTGCGCCATAGATTTAGCTACTTCTTCACTCACAGCTCCGAAGGTATTGAGCAAACTCTCGCTCACGCCCATGACCTCACGTTTTGCTTCATTTGCATATGTCACAAACCCATGAGTAAAGACCTCGGACGCGCCAGCCACATCTGTGATACGACTGGCGATCGCGCCTCCCGTGCAACTTTCAGCAGTTGTTAGAGTCCAATGCTTAGCAACTAACAAATCAACCACTACCTTTTCAAGTGAACGTCCATCGTCACTAATCAACTTATCAGGATAGGCCTCATCAACTAAAACCCGCGCAGACGCTACAGCTGAACTCGAACCGATAAGTCTTAAATCAACTTCTGAGGGCCGTGCACAATAGCCGACTTCCAGATCGCTAATCGCACTTAGTGAGCGATCCAGCACTTCATGGAAATCACTTTCCCCAACTCCGGTAAACTTCATTTCCACCACCTCATGGTCCTCAGTGAGCTCAACTAAAGCCTTGAGGCGATGCGGCACTTCAGCCTGATACATAGGCTTAAGCTCTCGTGGAGGCCCAGGCAGAAGGAAGACTGCACATGGTGATCCCTTGCCTAGACGAGGAGGCACATAAACCCCTGGCGCTGTGCCATTTGGATTCGGTAGGACTTCTGCACCACAAGGAATGAGCGCCTGCTTCTTGTTAGATTCGGCCATATACCTATCTAACTTTTTAAAATATTTCACCACCAAACGCATTGCATGCTCATCCTCAATCAAATCAATCCCCATGGCTTCGGCAGTGGCCTCGCGGGTGAGATCGTCGCTAGTCGGGCCTAAGCCTCCAGTCACGATCAATACGTCGGCTCGCTCAACGGACTCTTTGACAGCATCTCGCACGGCCTCACCGTCAGGCACAGTTATCTGCCTCTGTACTCGGAGTCCTAGCTTTAGCAACTCCTGACCGATCCAGGATCCATGCGTGTTTTGAGTTGTACCAAGTAACAACTCGGTACCCGTATTAAGAATCTCGATATGCATACGCTATCCATAGCACAGCTGACAATTTCAGCGACATAGAATTATACCCCTACCGCTTTTCTAGAGCAATCATGGTGATGTCGTCAGACTGCAATGCATCACCGACGAATCCGTCAAGCGCCTTGAGCATGCATGCCACCACTGTTTCGGCTCCAAGCTCAGCGGATTTTTTAATCACTTCCACCATATTATCCACACCGAATTCATCTTCAGCGTGGTTATGAGCTTCGGTCACTCCATCAGTATAGAGCAACAGTAAATCGCCAGGCTCTAATTCAAACTCATGCAGCCTTGTTACCCTATCAAAAACATCTCCACCATCAAGACCAATTGCTAGCCCTGGAGGTTTTATCCATTCAATCTTTTTATTCGAACATCTCAAAAGCGGAGCTTTATCGTGACCGGCACGCACAAGTTGAACTTTCCCGTCAGATTCATTAATCAGATAGAGAGCCATACTAATGAATGAGCCTTCCCGGATATCGTTAAAGAGCTGCCTATTGAGCTGACTCACAGCCTTTAAAGGATCTAGTTCTCGTGTGAGCTCTGAGCGAAGCACGCTGCGGCACATCGCCATCAACAAGCCTGCCGCAACTCCCTTTCCTGACACATCCGCTATAACCACAGCCCACCGGCCATCACCCAAATCTATATAATCATAGTAATCTCCACTAATCAAACGAGCCGGCTTATTGACCCCCTCTAGTCGATACCCTTCGATTTGCGGTCTGTTGCGCGGCAACAAAACCTGTTGCACATCTCTAGCTGTACGCAGTTCATTTTCAATCTTGCGCTTTTCTCCAGCTTCCTGGTGGATCATTGCATTACCTAGTGCGAAGGCTGCTTGCTCAGCAGCTGACTGGAACAATTGAAATTCACTATCAGAATAAGCTCCTGCATCATGCTTGCGGGCGACAGCCAACACTCCCAAATCTCGGCCACCATACTTCAACGGAGCCACTAACGCCGTGACATTGCCGTTATAGTGAACAAATGCGTCTCTAAATGCTTCATGATTTTTTAAATCCTTGATCATCTGAGGAAATCCCAGAGACAACACAGCCCCCAACATCCCTTCGTCGTATGGAACCTTACTTAATTGCACATGACCCTTTAGAGCCCTCACATCTCCGTTAACTCTTTTAAACACCTCAACCGGTAAACCTATCAATAAAGGGCATTTTTCTGAAATAGCCTTAGGCTCTAGAAACTTTCGAGTGCTATCTAATAAATAAAGTGCCCCACCGCGTGATTTCACCACCGTATTGATACCTTCCACAATCTCGCGGTGCAACTTAGATACACTATGATCTTCCTCTAATGCTATACCTAGGGTGTGCAAGAACTCAAACATGCGATGTTCCTCACCTTCAATCGCATGTTTTTGCTCTTCCGAGACATGGAGTCGCTCACGCGTTCTTCTCCAGCTAATCAACAATGAAAACAACAAAACCGTCGAGAACAATAAACTGAAGACAACTATTGTGTCGGTATCTGCGAATAACTCGTCTATCTCGACTAACACGCTTTTCACGACCTGGCTAAATAGTTACTTTTTTGGAGGTGTCTCGCGCGAGAGCAACTCGGCTTCTAAACAGTCCAGGACTGTAGAGAATTTTTCGTTGTTATTATCATCAGCATTACAGAGCGTTTTGTGAGCATCAAAAACATGTTGAGTTCTATCAGTCGAATTGACTTGGCCATACTCAGTAAGTGAATCACGAATATCTCCTTCTTGTCCGACCCAAGATGCAGCCTCAGGGTTAATCTGCATCAGCGAACTCAACCCTAGATCATCGAGTGATTGGCTATTTTTCTCATCTGCCGATGCTACATCCAATATGCCTCCTGGCGTCTTAACCAATCGCATAGCTAGTCCAGCCATAGTCCCCATAAAAGTGGAGTCCATAGCTGAGCAGTTCTCTAGATCGATGACAATGTGAGTAACACCAGACTTTAACTGTTCGTCCGCCCAAGCCTTTAGTTTGGGGCTGTTCATGAAGGAGCACTTGCCCTCACAGCGGATCCACCCTAGGCCGTTTACATTAGATGCAAGAATGATGTTAGAATTACTCACTATTAGAATCGCTGTTCTACCCGTCAGCCTTATACCTAGGATAGCCCCTAAAGTGAAATCGTCAATCAATAGCGCTTAAAAAAATAGTTATATCAATGTCATAGCCATAAGCCCAGCTACAACACCTCTTACTCCCAGAGATAAGACTGCTCTGCCGCTAATAAATTAGCACCAGCATGCACCTCAACACGCCAATCCAAAACCCGCCCATTGACATTATAACTTTCCCCAGTAATGCAAAACTCACAATTCCCTTTCTGTTTGGTCTTAGCAAAGTTTTCTACCATTTGAAGTTCGGTCGCACCTGTTCCAGCTTGGTGATATTTAAAGACCACTCGGATTGATTCATCTACCGGATACTTTCGGACATCCCACTCAATCATATAGTATTGGCCCGCTCTCGCCAGCATATCAGAATGCTCTACCGCACCTCTGAGGCGCCTCTGTTGCTCGGCTCGCTCTACCATATACTCACGCGAGACTCGCCGAACATCTTTCATATGGTAAGTTCTCACATTGACCTCACTATTCCGCGAGGCACACGATACGCTAAGAAAAATTGCTGCTATTACTAGGAAGTGCAGTGCTCTCATGCCACACTGCCTAAACTAACTATTAAAAATTCCAACTCCGAATGTTGCCAACAGCTGTTTAATCTGTAATTACTCGATTGATCGCCCACTCTTATGCTCGCTGAAATTCAAGAAAAACTTAACTCCTTCCTAAAAACCAAAGGTCTGCGTAGCACTCCTCAGCGCAACGCAATAATCGATATTATTTTCGAATCCGATGAGCACTTTACCGCTGACGAAATATGGGATCGCATTCGTCGAGCCAACTCAAAAGCATCCCGAGCCACAGTGTACCGCACTCTAGCTCTCCTAGTTGAGGCCGATTTACTTCACGAGATTGACCTAGGAGAGGACACCAAAACCTACGATCCAAACTTCAACGACAAACCCTCACACAACCACCTAATCTGTATAGACTGCGGGAAAGTTCTGGAGTTTGAGGATTCACATATTGAGCTACTAAACGACTGTCTTACGCGCCGCATGGGATTTAGACCCAAAAGCCAATCAATTCGCATCGAAGCCAATTGTGAAATCCTGCGCACAAAAGGGGCTTGTCAAAACCTTCTACACGCAAGGCTTGCCGGCAAGCGACTTCCAAAGAAGCGCTAATCTAACAAAACATTATTTTATAATTACCCAGCAATCACTACATAGTTTTATTGAGACAGACTCGCACAAATCTTTCATTTTGCTGCTCCACGAGCACCTCTGCAATGAGAAAAAAGTCCCCCTGCAACCTAACAGATGAAAAATTTAACATTTTTTTCAAAACACCAAATGATCGACCACGGCGAAGGCCTGTTTGACCACCTTCCAGGTTTTCTCTACTTCGTCAAAGACACTGAACTCAGATTTGTCTCAGCCAATAGTAGACTAGCTAAAAAATTAGGAGTCACCCATCCGCATGATTTATTGGGGAAAACGGATCGAGATTTTTTCCCCCCAGGCCAAGCCAATGCCTACGCTAAAGATGACCTGCTAGTAATAGAAACGGGTCAACCAATGTTCAATAAAGTCGAACTGGTACCACGCGGCAAAGGCTTTGTGGATTGGTCAACAACCACAAAAATCCCCCTATTCAATAATGAAGGAAAAGTGGTGGCAATTGCAGGAACCACACGCCCCTTCTCAACAGGAACATCAGCCATCGACATCCACTCTGAGCTTGGAGTTCCACTTCAGGCCATGCATGAGCTCTTTGCCGAAAACATCCGAGTTACTGAACTAGCCAAACTCGCAAACCTATCTGTCAGCGCCTTTGAGCGAAAGTTCAAGAAGCAACTCCACATGACCCCCAGACAATACATCCGCCACCTCAGAGTCCACGATGCATGCTACAAACTCAGCCACAGCGACGAGCCTCTGGCTGGAATTTCAGCTGCATGCGGATACGTCGACCAAAGCCACTTCAGTAGAGAATTCTCACGAATAACCAACGAGACTCCCCTGCAGTACAGAAAAAGGCATCGCGCTAAAAGCGCACTCTAGCAGGACAAGACTAATTGCCGATTCCATACAAAAACACCACAGAGCAATACAATACAACTCAAGAAAATCACCTACCATTACTCAAAGAATAAATCACGGCGTGAGCCAATTTTTATCTAGATCAAAACACTCAAAAAACTATGGCTCTAAAATTACACAATGCAATGTGGCCCGGCCTCGTCGGGAAAGAAGAAGGTACTGAACACCCACCTATCTCGCTCGAGCGCATGCTCGAACTCACTAAGAACGCTGAAGTTGGCGGACAAAAATTTGACGGCGTTGACCTCTTCCTTTTCCACCCGCACACCGATCCTGAATCATCGATCGACGACATCCGTCGCATGGCGGACAAAATCACTAACAGCGGATTTAAGATCGGTTCACTGGTGGCCCCCGTATGGCCTGGCACAGTTGGCGGTTGCGCGTTCGGATCACAAGACGACCGTGACAATTTTGTACACGCAGTAGCACTTTCCGCTAAAATTGGCCAAGTTCTTAAAGAACACGGCGCACGCGACTACGGAGTGATTCGCATCGACTCCGCCGGTGGACCTGAAGACTTCGCAAAAGACGAGGTAGCTAACACCAAACTGTTAGCTGAGACATTCCAGCGCGCTGGAGCTGTGGCCGCGGAACATGGCGAGCGACTCGCTGCCGAAGGCGAAATCTGTTGGGGAGGCATGCACTCGTGGAAACACATGCTCAACACTCTCGAAGAAACAGGCATGCCTTCCACTGTTGGCTTCCAAGCCGACCTAGCCCACACCTACCTCTACCTTCTCGGCCACAATGCTCCAGAGGCTGCCTTACTCAAACCCGGACACAGCGAAGAAGAGTTCTGGGCTGCGTACAAGACCATGACTGACGCGCTGCGCCCTTGGACTACGGACTTCCACGTTGCTCAGAACGACGGCTCGGTACACGGCTCTGGCTCACACGACAAAACTGGGCGCCATTGCCAAGCTGATGACCCTAACGGAAAGCTCGATATTACACGTTGTGCTGAAATGTGGCTCAAGGACTACGACCAGCGTGGCATCGAGCACATCTGTTGGGATGGCTGCATGTTTGACAACTCAGTCTTAGAGACTCCCAAGACTTGGGATGCAATCCTCGATGCATCGATCAAGGTGCGCAACGCAGTGGGATAAAAACCTAACTAAAAACATTATGCCAACAGTATCAGCCAACGGCATCCAGATGCACTACCAAGAGTCAGGTTCAGGCGAACCTCTCATCTGCATCATGGGTATCACTGCTCCAGGGGGAGTATGGGAAGCACATTCTGAAGAATGGTCCAAGCATTTCCGCTGCATCATGCCCGACAACCGTGGAGTCGGGCTATCCGACAAGCCAGAAGGCCCATACTCATCTGCTATGATGGCTGATGATTACGCAGCCTTGATGGACGAACTCGGCATCAAGCAAGCTCGCATAGTCGGTTGTTCTATGGGTTCAATCATTGCTCAACAATTAATGCTTCGTCACCCAGAGAAAGTATCTAGTGCCATACTTATGTGTACATGGGCACGCTGTGACAACTACGCCAAGGGCATTTTTCAACATATGGAAACGTGTAAAGCGCGTTTCACACCCGGTGAATTCATGCACTACATCCAGACGCTAATTTTTGCGAAGCCATTCTGGGACAGCCCAGATTGCTATGCATCACTAGCAGAAGGGCAAGAAGGTGCTGATCTGGATCCTACGCAGCAACCCCTTCATGGGCTGCAAGCTCAATCCGCAGCATGCACCAGCCACGACAGCCTTTCCGAACTACCTAACATCAAATCACCCTGCCTCATCACTGGTGGTATTGATGACATTTTTACGCCTCTCTGGATGGCGAACGAAGTTGCCAATGCGATACCTAACAGCGATAGCTATTTTTACGACAACTCTGGCCACGGATTCCACTTTGAGAATCTCCAAGCCTTCAACGAGAAAACCACCGCTTGGCTTCTCGAAAACTAACACTTAATTACAAAACATTATGAGCAACATCAAATTTGGATCCGAGGTCTACACTTGGTTCATGGACGGCTACGGAGAAGGCAACAACAACCAGCTTGGTCACATGATCAAGACAGTGAGCAAAGCTGGCTTCAAAGGCATCGAACCAATGGTTCTAGAACCCTATGACACATACTGGATGGGCGACTACAAAGACCCTGCCAAACTCAAAGAAGCTCTCGACGAAGCAGGCATCGAGCTCGCTGCTCTCGCCCTTATTTGCCAATGGGACGGCGAAGAAGAAACCGAGTCCGAGCGCGCCTGTGCTGACTGGACGATCGAGGTTCTCAAGCTATTCCCAGGGGCGGCACTTGGCACAGTTCCACTTCCTGGTGGGCGCCACAACCTGCAGCAACGTCGCCTCAACTTAGTCAACAACGTTAACCGAGTTTCACGCCGTGCAGCAGAGGCTGGCCTCACATGCTCTTTCCACCCAAACTCACCTCCAGGATCACTTGCTAGAACGCAAGAAGACTACAATGTTGTCCTCAACTCACTTGATCCAACTGTCACAGGGTGGACTCCAGATGTAGGACACATCGTCCGTGGCGGCATGGACGTGATTGCGACAATGACGCATTGGCAACACCTCATCAACCACGTTCACTACAAGGATTTCTCAGGAAATGGCCCAGAGCCATGGGCGCAGATGGGCTCAGGGAAAGTAGATTTCCACCGAATCACTGAGTTCCTCGTACAGCGTAACTACAAAGGCTGGATCATCTGTGAAGACGAGTGCGAAGACGCCATTAAGAACCCTGACGAAGTGACACTTCAGAACGGTGAATGGTGCAACGAGCAACTCGTACCAATTCTTGGCTAAAAGCCCAACAAACTTTTCAGCGTCTAGCCCATTGGCTAGACGCTTTCTCCCCGAAAAAGCCTTTCAACTAACAATTCACTTCTCATGAAGAACCTTTACAAAATCCAAGAAGCACCAAAGAAAGACGATCTAGCTCTACGCGTCTACACCTCTCGCCTGCTCGGGCAGGAGACAGATCTCGTACTCCACGGTGGAGGTAACACATCCGTCAAAACTACCGTCCAAGATTTCTTTGGCAACTTTGTCGAAGTTCTTTGCGTCAAAGGTTCCGGCTGGGATCTAGCTACTATAGAAAAGCCTGGCTTCCCTGCAGTACGCATGGAAACCTTACTCAAGCTAGCTGAGCTAGACACTCTTTCTGACTCGGACATGGTCGAGCAACAACGCCTTGGTCTGCTCGACCCCGCTGCACCAAACCCATCGATCGAAGCGATTGTTCACGCTGTTATCCCAGCAAAATTTGTAGACCACACCCACGCCGATGCCATCCTAGCGCTGACTAACAACCCGAACGGCAAAAAGCACATCAAAGAAGTCTTTGGTGATTCGATGATTGTGGTGCCCTACGTCATGCCTGGATTCGTCCTCGCTAAGGCGGTGCAAAAAGCTATCGCAGGTAGAGACCTCAGCAAGGTCGACGGCCTCATCTTGATGAACCACGGCATCTTCACTTTCGATGATGACGCGAGGAAGTCATACGACCTGATGATCAAGAAGGTCACACTCGCCGAGAAATACATCGCAGCTAATCTCAAAACCAATCCAATCAAGAAGGCAAAAGCATCTAAAGACCTCCTAGGTCTAGCAGCGCTGCGCAAAGCAGTTTCTACAGAACGCGGTACAGCCTGCATCGCCCGCCTTTCCTCATCAAAAGCTGCCAGCGCATTTGGGGCAGCACCAAATCTTGCAGCCATCTGTAAAAAGGGCCCGGTCACTCCAGATCACACGATCCGCACTAAGCGACTTCCTCTCTACCTCGCTGATGGAGCTGACGCATCTACAGCATGTGCAAAGTACACCAGAGACTACACTGCATACTTCACTAAGCACGCGAAGAAGGAAACCATCCTCGACACTGCACCACGCTGGGCTGCGTGGGCAAACCACGGGATCGTATCCTTTGGTGCTAGTTTAAAGGAAGCCAACATCATCGCTGACATCGCTGAGCATTCAGTCGACACCATTCTAAAAACGGAACACGCATTTGGTGCCTGGAAGGCTCTACCAGCCAAAGACCTTTTTGAAATCGAATACTGGGAGTTAGAACAAGCCAAACTTAATAAAGGTGGACATAGCAAACCAACGCACCAAGGCAAGATTGCTCTCGTCACTGGCGCCGCCGCTGGTATTGGCTTTGCTTGTGCGGAGCAACTCGCCCTAACCGGAGCAACCGTCATCGGAGCCGACCTCAATCCTGACATCGTCGAAGCAATGGCTACAATCGGTGGCCTAGGGATCGTAGCCAACCTCACCGAGGATAAAGCGATAAAGTCAGTCGTTGAAACCATTGTTAGTACGTACGGAGGCCTCGATATACTCGTCTCTAATGCTGGCATTTTCACAGCTGGAGCCTACCTAGAAGACCTCGAGCAGCAAAACTGGGACAAATCGTTCGCAGTCAACCTCACCTCGCACCAGAAGCTACTCCGTGAGACAATTCCATTCCTTAAGCTAGGTATTGAGGGATCAATCGTTCTCGTTGGCTCACGTAATGTGAATGCCCCAGGAGCCGGTGCTGCATCATACTCCTGCGCCAAAGCAGGCCTCAACCAACTCTGCCGTGTCGCTGCACTCGAGCTCGCGCCACAAGGTGTGCGCTGCAACATAATTCACCCAGACGCAGTATTCGACACCAAACTCTGGACACCAGAGAACCTTCAGC
This sequence comes from Rubritalea sp., assembly GCF_039830215.1. NCBI lineage: Bacteria > Pseudomonadati > Verrucomicrobiota > Verrucomicrobiia > Verrucomicrobiales > Rubritaleaceae > Rubritalea > Rubritalea sp. The sequence continues at coordinate 14,280 of NZ_JBDOPO010000285.1, forward strand.
GATCGGCCGACCGCTACGGGCTAACAGTGGACGAATACAAGACTCGTAATCTTCTCAAAACTGAGATCAAATCAGCCAACGTAGGCCAAATGGTTTCCGCCATGGCCTCACAACTTTTCGGTAAAACAACTGGCGCACAGATCCCTGTAGACGGTGGCAACGATCGCGTCATCTAACACCAACCCCAAAGAAATTTCATGAGCTTTACCCCTAAACTACTAAACGATCCGCTTTCAGCAGCTGACGAACTTCTCGAAGGACTCATCGAGGCCTACAATGGCCAATGCTACAAAGTGGGAGCTCGCTCCATCGTCAAGAATGACATTCCTGACGGCAAGGTATCCTTGCTCGTCGGCGGTGGTGCTGGCCACGAGCCGATCTACCACGCGATGGTTGGCACCAACATGGCTGACGGCGCTGCCTGCGGAGATATTTTCGCAGCTCCAGCACCAAACATCGTTCAAGAAGCTACCACGGCAATCGACCGAGGCAATGGGGTGCTTTACCTCTATGGTAACTATGCCGGCGACGTGATGAACTTCGATGTCGGAGCTGAAATGTCCGAAGCTGCTGACGTCCATGTTCAAACCGTATTGATCGCTGACGACGTTGCTTCTGCTCCACCCGAGCGCAAAAAAGACCGTCGTGGCGTTGCTGGACTCGTTCCAATCGTAAAGATCGCGGGTGCAGCTTCTCAGACAGCCGAAACTCTAGAAGATCTAGGAGCAATTACTGAAAAAGCTTCACTGCAGACTCGCTCCATCGGTGCAGCTATGGCTCCGGGTTCCATCCCAGCCACAGGAAAGCCCACATTCGAGCTCGGAGCTGGAATGGTCGGTCTCGGTATGGGAATCCACGGTGAAGCTGGCGTAGGTGAAATCCCACTCCCATCAGCTGACGAACTCACAGTCAAGATGCTCGACCTAATCGTTGAAGACTTTGAAAAAGACGCAGACGTAGAGGCCCTGAAGTCTGGTGACGAGATCGTTTTCTTCATCAACTCACTCGGCGCGACAACCATGATGGAATGTCTCGTTTGCATGCGTAAAGCGGCAGAGTACTTTGAAGAGCGCGGCATCGAAATTTTCGACGTGCTCATGGGGCCTTATGTGACTTGTCAGGAAATGGCAGGAATTTCTTTCTCTATCACCCGTGTCGACGAAGAACTTAAACAACTCTGGTCAATGCCATGTCAGTCCTTCTGTTATTCAAAGATGGAAGGCCCGCTCAAAGGAGGTTCAGCAACGGTCACCAAAACTGCTAACAACTCAAAGGCTGTTACGAAGAAAGCCAAACAAGTGGCTCAAAAAGCTCTAGATCTATCCAAGTCATCTGCCGGTCTATCTCTTGAGCAAACGAAGCAAATGTCCTTGTTAGTTGCCGAGAAAATCATCGCGGCAGAACCAATACTTTCGCAAGCGGACCGCGACCTAGGTGACGGCGACCACGGACTCGGAATGGCTCGTGGATTCACAGCGCTCACCAAACAACTCAGTGAGAATTCTCACGACAACCTGCGCAACCTTTACCAAGAAGCTGGTAATGCTCTGCTCACTACCATGGGTGGCGCATCAGGTGTCGTCTTTGGTTCACTATTCCTCGCTGGAGGCAAAACTATGCACGGAGCTGAGTTCTTTGGCTCCCATGAACTTTCCCACCTTCTTAGCCAATCACTCAAAGATGTCATGTCTCGCGGTGGAGCAAAGCCAGGCGATAAAACTATGATCGATGCTCTTCACCCTGCAGCAGAAGCTGCAAAGGCCAACATCGACAAGCCCTTGTCCGAATCAATCATCGCGGTGGCTGCTGCAGCAGAAGCAGGAAAAGAAGCGTCCAAGGCAATGATTGCCACCATGGGACGCGCAAAAACTCTTGGGGAAAAGACCATTGGTCTACCTGACGCAGGAGCGATTTCCGTGAGCATCATTCTTAACACCATGGCCGACTTCATCAACGGCTAACCAACCTTTCATAGCTAACTACTATCTACTCAATACTAACTACAAATAAACTAACATTATGGCAGATACAGACGACATCAGAGAAGGATCAAGCTTCGGACTCAACACACCAGCAAACACTGACGGGTTCTACCTCAAAGGAATCAACAACTCCGACTGGGGCCTCAAGAACCGCATGTCCCGCATCTTCAACCAGAAGTCCGGCAACACAGTGATGCTCGCATTTGACCACGGTTTCCTCATGGGACCAACCTCTGGTCTTGAACGCGTAGACCTCAACATCGCACCACTCGTGGAGCACGCAGACTGCATCATGGGCACACGAGGAATGATTCGTTCCTCCATCCCAGCAGGCTGCACTAAGCCAGTCTGTCTACGTACGGACACAGGCACAACAATCCTCACCGAAATGAACCACAATGTTCTGATCGCAGAAGAAGAAGCCATCCGCATGAATGCATCAGCAATGGCTGCTATGATTTCAGTCGGTGAAGAAGAAACTGAACACAAAACCATCGCTAACTTCAGTCGACTGGTAGACATCGGTTCTAAGTACGGCATCCCAGTGATGGGCGTGACTGCAGTAGGCAAGAAGATGGCTCGCGATGCGCGTTATTTCTCCATGGCTGCTCGTGTTTGTGCTGAAAACGGCGCATCTATCGTGAAGACTTACTACACCGAAGGATTCGAAAAAGTAGTGGCTTGCACTCCGGTACCAGTGGTGATTGCAGGTGGCAAAAAGCTCCCTGAAATCGAAGCTCTCGAGCTCTGCTACAATGCTATCCAATGTGGTGCAGCAGGTGTCGACATGGGACGCAACGTCTTCCAGTCAGAAGCTCCAGCTGCCATGATGGCAGCAGTCGCTGGCGTCGTACACGATGGCCTCAAGCCACAAGAAGGCCTCGACCTTTTCAATACTCTCTCAGCCGAGAGCAAATAGGAACAGCCACGCAACTGGCACTCTGGCCCTAGTGGGCTTCATTCCCCGCTAGGGCTATTTCTTGAACAAAATCGGCGACAAACAGAAGTACCCAGTTAATCTCACTCACAATAGTAACATTTTTTGACAGACTTCCCGATAGTAAACCTTATATAGTTCAACTTCACACTAATATATTATGAAAAACTCTCTCACATTTTCCCTAGTCGCCTCACTTGCTACCACTGCGTTCGCAGCACAACCTTCTGACCACCTCGTCTTTGAACCTAGCGCCAAAGCAAACGGTAAACATGTTGTTCTTCTTTCCGGCGATGAAGAATACCGCTCGGAAGAATCGATGCCAATGCTCGGCCAGATCCTCGCAGCCCAAGGATTCAAGGCCACAGTCCTTTTTTCTCTTGATGCTGACGGCATTGTAAACCCTAACTTAGGTGGTAACCTTAGTCATTCAGAATCTCTAGACGAGGCTGATGCCATCGTGATGTGCATCCGCTTCCGCCACTGGGATGACACCTCGATGCAGCGCTTTGAAGGTGCTCTCAACCGCGGAGTTCCAATAGTGGCCCTCCGCACATCCACCCACGCCTTCAATTTCAAGAAAGACAGCAAGTGGGCCAAGTACAGTCATAATGCTAAAGCTGGTTCAGGCTGGCAAAAAGGATTCGGCCGCCAAGTTCTTGGCGAGTCCTGGGTCAGCCACCATGGAAAACATAAAGTAGAAGGCACCCGTTCGGTTATAGAAACAGCCAATGCCAAGCACCCAGTCCTCTCCGGCGTCGGCACCATTTTTGGCACAACAGATGTCTACGGAGCTGACCCACTCGCGCCATCCACAATTCTATTACGCGGTGAAGTCACGCAATCACTTGATCCAAAATCACCGGCAGTCGAAGGGGAAAAGAACTCCCCCATGATACCGATCGCTTGGACACGTGAATTTAAAAACACTAGTACTACACCAAACCGCATCGTCACTACAACAATGGGTGCAGCTACAGACTTGAGCGATGAAAACCTTAGACGTCTTGTAGTAAACGGCGTTTACTGGGGGCTCAAAATGGACGTCCCATCCAAAGCTGACGTCACTATACCTGGTGAGTGGAAACCATCGAAGTACTCATTCAAAGAATACAAAAAAGGGCTCAAGCCTTCTGACCTCATCGTCAAGTAGCCAGCTCTCTTTAATCTTCACTTCTAGCAACTATCACTCATGAATTATAGACATACTTTTGCTATAACATCTTCAATGGTGAGTTTGGCATTTTCTTCAGCTTTTGCTGATAAAGAACAAACCGATCTTTCTGTTCCGCCGTCATCGGCAACAGCCACCTCTACTACCTTTAGCCAATCACCGACACTAAAGATCACCTCAAGCGCTCGCATCACCATCATCGGTAATGGACTTGCTTCGCGTATGCCCAAGTTTGGTGACTTTGAAACAGAACTTCAAGTCCGCTACCCAGATGCGCAACTCACCATCCGCAACATGGGTGATGAAGCTAACACCCCAGCATTCCGTCCTCATCCAGGTCGTAGCAGAGATGGCCAGTACGCGTTTCCTGGAGCAGACAAACTCGTTCATGAAGACTACCAAGCCCACAGTGGAGGCAAAGGGAGTTTCGAGACTCCTGACCAATGGCTCACCAAGCTCAAGACCGATGTTGTCATCGCCTGCTTTGGTTTCACCTCATCTTTTGATGGCCAACCAGGACTAGATAGCTTCAAAAAAGAACTCGATGCCTTCCTCAAACACACCAAAGCACAGCAATATAACGGGAAAAGCACTCCTCAAGTTGCTTTGGTTTCCTCAACGGCGTTTGAGAACCTCTCTAAAATTCAAGACACACCAAACGGAATCGAAGAGAACAAGAACCTCGAGCTCTATACCAAAGCTATGCAAGAGGTTGCTGCAGCCAACAGCGTACTATTTATTGATGCATTCACTGCTTCTAAGAGCTGGATAGCATCCAACAAAGAGCCAATCACTCAAGATGGTGCTCTACTCAACGCTAAAGGTTACGCTCTCTTCGCCCCATTCCTAGCAGACAGTATTTTCGGTAAAGCTCCAGCTAAGGCAGCATCCAAGCGCAAGGCAATTCACGCCGCCGTAAATGAGAAAAACTGGGTCTGGCACAACTACTATAAAATCCCCAATGGGGTTCATGTCTACGGACGCCGCTTCAAGCCATACGGCCCCCAGAACTACCCTGACGAGTTGAAAAAAGCAGCCGAGATGACTCAAGTGCGCGACCAATTGATCTGGGCGACCTCCAACGGTAAGCCCTTCGACCTGGCAGCAGCCGACACTAAAACGCACAAGCTCCCAGAGGTACCAACAAACTTTAAAGCTAGCGGTAAGAACGGTGACCCCAACTACAAGTCCGGTGAAGACACACTCGCGGACCTAAAAGTGCCAGAGAACTATAAGATAGAGCTTTTTGCATCGGAAACCGACTTCAAAAACTTGGCCAACCCTGTGCAGATGTCCTTTGATAACAAGGGCCGTCTTTGGGTGGCCTGCATGCCATCGTATCCACACTGGCGCGTTGGTGACCCAAAGCCTACTGATACGCTAGTGATTCTTGAAGACACCGACGGCGACGGCAAAGCAGATAAAGAAACAGTCTTCGCTAACGACCTTCATATCCCGATGGGTTTCGAGCTTGCCCCAGAAGGAGTTTACGTTTCACAATCTGACTCTCTCGTTCTCCTTAAAGACACCAATGATGACGATAAGTACGATGAAAAAGAATACGTACTTTCCGGATTCGACGACCACGATACGCACCATGCAATCTCAGCATTCAGTGCCGATCCATCTGGAGCTATCTTCATGGGCGAAGGAATATTCCTTCATTCCAATGTCGATACGGCTTACGGACCAGTTCGCGGTACTAATGGCGGCTTCATGCGCTATAACCCGACGAAGAAGCGCCTCGAGCGTACCGCTCAGCTCAGCATACCGAACCCATGGGGAATCGCCTCTAACGGATACGGTCAGAGCTTCTTCCTCCACACTTCAGGCGCCTCACTAGCCTGGATGGGTCAGTCAACTATCAAGCCAAAATACGGTCGTAACCTACGCGCTCCAGACCTACTTAAAGGAAATAAGGTCCGCCCGACCTCCGGTCTAGAGTTCGTTTCGAGCCGTCACTTCCCCGATGAAATTCAAGGAGACATTCTCATCAACAACAACATCGGCTTCCTCGGAACCAAACAGCACGCTGTCATCGAAGATGGCACCGGCTATACCACTAAGTACCGCCAAGACCTACTCAGATCAACCAACAAGAACTTCCGCCCAGTCGACCTCGAGTTCGCACCAGACGGTTCGCTCTACGTCATTGATTGGTCCAACGTCCTCATTGGTCACATGCAACATAACGCCCGCGACCCACATCGCGACCACGTACACGGCCGAGTCTACCGCATCACTTATCCATCTCGCCCATTAGTGAAGCCAGCTAAGATTGCAGGAGCTTCAATCACGGAACTTTTAGGAAACCTCAAGCTTCCTGAGTACCGCACGCGCTACCGCACACGCCGCGAGCTCCGTGGTCTCGATGCTGACAAAGTAGCTGCAGCGACCAAGACTTGGGCACAAAAGCTCGATGAGAAGGATGCTGAGTACGAGCGTCACTTGCTCGAAGCTCTATGGGTTCTATGGGGAGTCAACAAAGTCGACGAGACATTTGTTGCAAACCTTATGAAAGCCAAAGACCACCGCGTTCGCGCAGCTGCCACACGTGTCGTTCGCTACAACATGGATAAACTCAGTAACGGCCAAGAGCTTCTTGAACTAGCTGCTGGTGACAAACATGGGCGCGTCCGCCTCGAGGCTATCAACACAGCAAACTGGCTCGATAAAGATTCTGGTGCAGCTATCCTTAAGATTGCTAAAACCAAACCAATCGATAGCTGGATCAAGCAATCCTTTGACAATGCTAACAACGACCTCACTGGCGCTAAGCCAGCAAAAGTGAAAGACAAAGAAGCTAGTGGTTGGAAAAAGGCCGGCATGAATAAAAAGCAAATTGCGTACATGAAAAAAGGTCGTGAGATCTACCACCGTGAAGCACATTGTGGCACCTGTCACCAAGACGATGGCAAAGGACTGCCAGCTGGCGGATTTCCTCCAATAGTAGGCACCAAATGGGTGACTCAGGACCCTGACCGCCTTATTAAGCTCTCACTCAAAGGACTGATGGGGGCAATCGAAGTTAAAGGAAAGAAATACAATGGAGCTATGACTCCATTCGAAGGACTTCTCAATGACGACGAACTCGCATCTGTCCTCACCTACGTTCGCAAGAGCTTTGGCAACAAAGCCTCAGCTATCACTGCTGACCAAGTGAAAAAAGTCCGTGCTGCTGAAATCAAGCGCACCGGCCTCTACACTGTGGAAGAGCTTCTAAAAGCACACCCACACAAGTAAGTTCGCGTAGCACAAGCATTTCAAAAGCCACTTTCGCCCAGCGCGGAAGTGGCTTTTCTTTTGCCACCTCGCACTTATCACTTCCCTCTTCCGACTTTTACCCCTAAGACAAATGACATGTGGAAAGGACGTTTCTCAAAAGCAACCGCTGACCTCGTTCAGCAATACGGTGAATCCATCTCCTACGATTGGAGACTGTACAAACACGATATAGCAGGCTCCATCGCACACGCACGTGCGCAGGTAAAAGCTGGCACCCTCACAGAGGACGAATTCAGCCAAATAGAAGCCGGTCTCAAATCCATCGAAAAAGACATCGACGCAGGTAAGTTCGACTTCTCTATAGAGCTCGAAGACATCCACATGAACATCGAGTCAGAGCTCACCACACGCATCGGCGCTGCTGGAGGAAAGCTCCACACTGCTCGTTCACGCAACGACCAGGTCGCTACCGACACTCGCCTCTACTGCCGTCAAGAGATCGATACCCTCACCGCTCAGCTCAAAGAGCTCCAAGCAGCACTTCTCAAGCAAGCAGAACAATACGCTGATGCTGTGATCCCCGGCTACACCCACCTCCAGCGTGGCCAGCCGGTAACAGTTGGTCACCACCTTCTCGCTTACGTCGAAATGTTTGCACGTGACATTGACCGTCTAGCTGACGCTCGCAAACGCGTCAACGTTTCACCACTCGGCTCCGGCGCACTCGCAGGCTCCACTATCAATCTGGACCGCCAGCAGATCGCTGACGAATTAGGATTTGATAGAGTGACAACCAACTCCATGGACGCGATCTCTGACCGCGACTACATAATGGAACTACTCTTCGACTTCGCTCTCGTAGGCACCCACCTTTCCCGCATCTCCGAAGACCTCATCCTCTGGTGTTCCGCTGAGTTTGGCTTCGCCACACTTTCCGATGCACACACCACTGGATCATCGCTGATGCCACAGAAGAAGAACCCAGACGTCTGCGAAATCACACGTGGGAAGACTGGCCGTCTCTACGGCAACCTCGTTTCCCTGCTCACCGCTGCAAAGGGGCTTCCGCTCACTTACAACCGTGACCTTCAAGAAGACAAAGAGCCACTCTTCGACTCCATCGACACGCTCAAGATAGCTCTAGCAGTGAACTCCGAGATGATAGCCGAGATGACAATCAACGTGGACGAATGCCTCGCTGCTGCATCCGACCCGATGCTACTCGCTACAGACCTCGCTGACTACCTTGTGAAAAATGGAGTTCCATTCCGCAGTGCTCACGAACTAGTAGGCCAAGCAGTCGCTGTCGCAGTCGAGTCCAAGACTCCGCTCGACAAGATCGACCTAAGCAAAATCTCCGAGCACTATGGAGCAGATGCCAGCGCAGTATTCTCACTAGAAACAGCACTCAAAGCCCGCACCAACCCAGGAGCCCCAAGCATCGCCAACGTGAAAAGCGAAGTCGCTCGCTGGAAGAAAACGCTGTAACCTAATCGTCCCGGTCACTCAAGCCTACTCTCTATTAATAAGGATTCATCCTACAACAACTTTTTTCTTTATGTGACCGCAACGGTCGCGCTACATTCGTTCCACCAAACTGGCAACAGCAGGGGGGGAATGTCAAAACACATTATAATTAAAAAGTTTAAAAAACAGCATGATTGCACTCGCTGAATCTAGCTGTAAGTACATTGACTCTTCTGCAAAGAGCATCCAAATAATGAGCGGACCTACATGGCTCTATCTTGATGCCCAAAACGAATAGCTGGAACCAATGCTCCACCCTGTGCGGCGCCAACTACTCATTCAACTCCCACAGCCGAATACCATGCGAGCTTAGGCAAACTTGCAGCACTATTATTAGATGCCATTTTACTCCTCATTTGTAGCGATCCGGCAAGAAGGCAATTAACCCAAGGACAAAGCAGGCAATGCCATTATCGGCTACATCATGCTTCTGCTCCTCGATTACGCCCATACATCTAACTCTGCAAAGCATGAAATAGCCTTCAGCCAGATGGGTCGACTAGCAAACAAGTAAGGACTTGCCGGATTTCTCTTCATCCCTATCTTTCACTACTATGAGTTCTTTGTTACTATGGGAGAAATCCCCCGCCAGTGGAACGAAATAATGGAGCGCTACGAGAATGCTCAAGACACCAACGTCTCAGCATCGGATCGAAAAGGAAGGCTCCCTTCCTTACTACAGTCTAACCTGATCTAGCCCGTGAGCCTGGTAGGACTGGTTGAAATCGCTCCAATCCATAGCGTCTTTAAGCTTTGAGTACCCCTACTTGACACTTAGACATGATCTACTAATAGCTAATTGATGAGAACAAGTTGCCGCCTTTGCTATAGTATAGGCACGAAACTTCAGAGCTGATTGCGCACTGAGTCAATCGATTAGGAAACCTTAGACCTTCCAAAACAGCTGGAGACGGTTGCCTAAAAAACAATAATTCTCAGCCAATTTTCACTTCCCGCACGAACAAAATACTTCGGAAAATATTTCGTGCGCGCTACGCCCCTTTACATAGATTCATAACGCGGAGAAAGCGTGGTGATTTGATGGTGATAATGCTTCACTCGGCCTTGGAACCAACGCCACTTTTTACCAGGCTTGCCATTATCTAAAAGATAGTGCGGGCAGTTTTTATGAGGCTTAGAAAGCCCCTTACGTGTCCAGTGGTAATGCGGCACGACATTGTTTAGCGGAATGTTATGCTGGTGCATCAAATACGCAGTGAGCTTAGCTGTGCGTTCAATTGTTTTTGAACGGCTATTTCCTCTATTCTCACACATCTCGATGCCGATTGAATAACGATTACCAGGACCATCAAAATCCGCATGCTCCCCCTGCTCATTGGTTGGCAAATGCTGTACAGCTCTGGTTTCATCGATTGAATAATGCCAGACAAGGTAACCAATACGGTTTCCTCCCTTGCGCTTATATGCCCTAAGTGCTCCATTTTTTAAAGCTAGCGAATGCTTCATAGCATCTGCTCCCGATGAAAAATTCTGAGTACTATGGATCGTGATGTAACGAGGTTTCATATAACGCCTGTATTTGCGGGCATGCATCCCTCTAGGTATGATATCCTTATACACATTGACCTCTTCTAAAAGATCTCCTGGGCGCTTGCTAGGTCGCTCCATTGCAGGCTTGTAGCCACCATTCACATACATCGCTGTAGACCCTAAAGTAGGATCTCCAGAGACTGGTTTAACCATAACCACAGGCGGGGTTGACGGCGAGCAAGAAACAATAGCTGCAAAAATCGCCACAACACTAAGTGGAAGAGAAATAAGAAAACCGCGCATGACGTTAGATTGTTAACACCAGTACGAAGAAATGGCGAGGCGACTTTCAGACAATCTCACCTCGCCAATCAATTTATTCACCTCACATATTCTGATGGATTGTTGAATAACCACTTCTGTTATCGCCCCCTACGATTATCACATGTTTTGGAGGATACCCCCTTTTCCTATTGTGGGTAAATTCTACTGACTGCCCGCTGAAATAGCGCCATTCGCATTGATCGAGCACATAATTTAAAACGCAGTCGAATCAATCGTCTCAGGAGACTCAACTTTACTATTTCCATCTGTGTCACTGAAAACAGTCACCAGTTTTGCCGTGTCTCAGTGGCCATGTAAAGTCAGACTTTGTTGTAATGAATCGAAGTTGACCTAGCTTTGTCACAGTAGAGATCATGTTGGTCTGCTCGCCCTTACCTTGATGTGAGCTCACTGGAGTGTGACCTTCAAGAAAATAACCTAGGTCTATCTGATCCACACTGCAAAGCCCTGATTCTTCAACCTTTTTACGCAACTACACCGCCATCTTTCTATGATCTTCTGTTCCAGCGGGGTTCTGTAAGTGTGCATCTCTTCATTCCACATCTAACTAAAATGGTGTCACGCTGAGTGGTTGATTGCCAGATTCATAAATGTGGAGTCCAGAACTCACACAGACGACAACATAGTAATCGCATCAAGCACTCCTGCATAGGCTATGGCTGCTTCATCTTTCGATTTTTTTGCGAAGAGCTTCAGCGTGTCTTCCTGGCTGAGTAATACTCCACGTAAGCTCATGCCCCAGTCTTCTGACACTCTGGAGCACGCTACAGCACAGCTCTTTAAGGTGTCGCAAATTTCGATCTGTACATCTCCAATAGATATTTCAAGAGTTTCCACAAGGTAAGGAACGACAACTATTGCAGCAGAATGCACCCCCCCCTTACAGAGCATCCGCCACACGTCGTGACTAGCCTTCATGGCACGACCCCGCTTTCTCCCAGCTAAGTCTTGTAATATTTTAGGAAAACGGTCTGCACTCCCTTCGGCTACTGCATATTCATCCCACTTTTCTTCCCTCAATCTCATCCAAAGTGCTTGCGCCATGATGGCGGCATAGACTATTGCAAAAAAACTACAAGCTTCACCTCATATTTGAAGTCCAGACTCAACAGCTAGCTATGGATTACTATTAATCTATTGTTCGTAACGTGTTATATCAAACACGCTATCTACTACAATAGGCAACCCCATTGCCATGCCTCAGCCCATACC
>NZ_JBDOPO010000043.1:0-6024 GCF_039830215.1 Rubritalea sp.
GACTGTGTTGCAGACTCAGGACACAAGACTGGAGTCGTGGATGCTTCTCCAATGGCTCTTGCGAACGCTTTTCGTTACAATTATGGAGAGATTGAGGGGGCGAGCCTTTTGATTGATATTGGTGCGCGAACTAGTAACCTTATTTATGTCGAAGGTAAGCGTGTGTTCACTCGTAGTATAGCCATCGGTGGAGCTGCGATTACGAGTGCCATTTCAAAAGAGTACAATGTGCCATACGCTGAAGCTGAATCTCAGAAGGTGTCTAACGGGGTGGTCGCACTCGATACACGCCACACATCGGGCATGGATGAACTCACAGGGGCTCTTGCTTCCTGTATTCGTACAGCCCTCAACCGGATGCCAGCTGAAATTGCACGCACAACAAACTTCTACAGCAGCCAGCATGGTGGTAGTGCTCCAATACGTGTCTTTCTAGCGGGTGGTGGGGCAAACCTTCCACGTATAGGCGACTTCTTTCAGGAGAAACTCCGCTTGCCAGTGGAGTATTTCAATCCGCTGAAGCGCATTTCCGTAGCTCAAGAAATCGATGTGAATAAAGTCTCTACGCAGGCCCATCAGCTTGGTGAGCTGGTTGGTGTGGCACTTCGTTATATCGACCATGCTTCAATCGATATCGATTTGGTTCCTGAGGTGGTTCAGTTGGAGCGTGACGATAAGCGGCGCCGACCATTCTTGATCGGAGCTGCGGCTGTCACTCTAGCAGCCTTTACAACATTGTATCTTTCAAACTCTATGAAGGCTGGAGATGCTGAACGTAAACTCAAATCAGTTAACGAGCGCATTGATGCATTCAATGAGTTTGCGGAGCCGATAAAAGATGAAATAGAGCGTGAGGCGGTCATTCAGGAATTTTCCGATCAGTATGTACAAGCTCATTATGGTCAAAGATACTGGCTTGAGGTAATTGATGACCTTAAGCAACGTTTTGGTGATACCCATGTTTGGGTAACAGACATGAGCCCCCTTATTAATTATGAGGTCGGCAGCGAGAAGCCGGCAGAAGAGGCTGTTCGTAGTGACTTCGCTGACGTCGCTTATGGAACATCAAGCGTGACAGTGCCGAAGTCTGTAGAGACTGAATTCTTGTCCAAAGGTCGTCCGAATCCAAAATACGTAGCACCTGTAATCAATGCTGTAAGGGTCAAGGGGCTCTGGCGCGGAGCAGATGGAGCATCACGCGTGAACGAGCTAGTTAAAAAGCTCACATCTGAATCACAATTTTTCACACTAGAAATTGAAGACACCAGTGGCAGCAGGCCCTTAACTAGAACGCTCACCACTTCTGAATATTCTGAAACTGAGAGTATGCTGAAGGAAGGCGAGTTTGCCGCCACATTTACCGTAACGATCCCACTTAAGAAACCATTACCACTCCGATAAATCATGAGCTGGATACAGAAAAATAAATTCACAGCCGCTCTAGCCGGGGTCACTGCTGTTGGTTCAATCGCGCTTATTTCCCTTTCTATGGGAAAGAGTGATGCTACAGCATCTGCGCAGTCAAAACTGAAAAAATCTCTTAGGAGTGAAGCTAAAATTAAAAGTTTGCAGCCATTTCCAAGTCAGAATAATTTGGAAGAAAAGCAATCAATTGTAAATGATTACGCAAAAGGAGCGCAGGATCTACAAGGTCAGTTTGCAGCCTATCGTCCTAAGGCCAATGCTGTTGCTGACTTCGCGCCTGATAAATTCAGTGCGATCGTCAGTAGCTATCGCAATCGTTTGGACTACGAGTTCCAGGAGAATAAAGTCGAGCTGCCAGATCAATGTGTCTATGGATTTGAAGCTTATGCAAATAAGTTTCCTCGTCCGGAGGCTACTGGTGAGCTTAGCTACCAAGTGAAGGCTACTGAGTGGTTGCTTACGAAATTGGCAAAAAATAAGCCTGAGGCATTACTCAACGTGGTGCGCGCCAAGTTTGACTTAGAATCCGCTCCAGCTCCTGTAACGAGAGGTAGTAGGAATACTGTGAAGGCTGCCGTGAAAGAGCCTGCGTATTACGTTATGCCGCTGGAGTTGACATTCCGCAGTGACGAAAAAGGTCTTTCAAATTTCCTGTCAGAAATAGCTAACACCGACAGGTATGCGTTCGTTATTCGTAATGTGCGTGTGCAGAATGAGCGAATGACCCCACCAACAAAGGGGGATGCACAGTTCGAACCCGCTAAAGTTAAGACCAGCATGGATTATGCTTTTGTTTATGACGATGATAGCGGAGTTATTGGAGGTGCCGATACTCCTATTGTCGAAAATGCTGTGAGTGCTGCAGAGGAAGCTGATGTGCCGACTGTTGGCTCCGATAGCGATCAAAAGCGTTTGTTGTTACCAGTACTTGGTAGTGAGAAGGTGAATGTCTTCCTCAAGCTGGACCTTATCCTGTTGAATCAGTCAGCTGAGCTGACCCTTGACGAGGATGACGTGAAAGTAGAATTAAAAAAATCTAGCTCAGCTAACTAACCGTAACGATTATAAACATGTCTTGGTTAAAGGAAAATTATGAAAAGGCTGCGCTCGGCGGAGCCGCAGCAATATTGGTAGGCGTCGTGGTAACTAGTTTCCTCGTAGAGGGAATGAAGACTAGCGATCAAGCTCTTCCTGCAGAAATTAACAATAAATCAGCTACGGAGTTACTCGCTGAGATGGCTGTCGTGCTGGAGGTTCGCAAAAATCCAGCTGGAATTCGTCCTAAGTTAGTTGACGGTCGTGAGGTTGATTTATTCGTGGGTCAGACACTCTATATGGCTGATGGATCCGTTGATCCAATCGATATTTATGAAGGAACTCCTGTGCACAAAGGGATTCCGAACGAGTGGTGGCGCAAGTATGGGATCGACCCAAGTTTTGCCAATGCCGCCGAACGAGATGCAGATAAAGATGGATTCACTAACCGCGAAGAATTTGATAGTCAAACGCACCCAGCTGACAGGGAGTCTTATCCGTCACCTTTAGCTAAAGTTGTGGGCAATGGAGTGGATATTTTTAAAATGCAGATGAAGTGGAGTTCTTTTGATCAGAATTCAATCACGATTTCCTACCGTGATAACAAATTACTGAGTTTCCGTGAGCGTGTGAAGCAAGGTGCTGCATTTTTTCAGGATGGAAACGCCGAAATTAAAGGCCGTTTTGTTCTGAGTGCCGAGGCAATCAAAGTAGTCGACCCAGTTACTGGTCGTAGTCAAGATGCATACACTGTCGAAGATTCTACACCGCGTTATAGGGGGACGCCAAAGCAGAATTTTACTCTTCTCCGCAAGGGGAAAGTTGCTGGCTATAACGAAGTTCAAGACCGCTCAGTAACTCTAACGCTTCATGCGCTCGGACAAGAAGGATCAAGTTTTGTTGTTAAGGAATTCGAGAAATTCTCACTACCTTACGACCCCAAAGCGGAAGATCGCCCTTACCAAGTAACAAAAATCGAGCCATTTGTTGGGCAAAATGAGGTATTCTCAGTTGAGATAGCCGCTGACCACAATGGTAAGCCAGAATCCAAAACTCTTACTGTTCGTAAGAGATAAAAAAGTCTATCTGTTAGTTAATTACTCAATAGATTAGATAGATCTATGGAGATCTTTCAAAGAAATTGCATTTTTCTGAAAAAAGAGCTTCACACCCCACCTACATTAGAAGAACCTACCCACCAATCATGGAAAAAATACCTACGCATCGTTCCAGTCGCACAGCAGCCATTCTTATGGCGGCGGCTGCTGTTATGCCGCTAGCATCCCACGTAGCCCAGGCGCAGTCACTTGTTCAGCAAGAGATCGCACGCCGTGCTGCACAGGTGCAAGAAGCGGACGCCGCAATACTTGATGGCCGAAAGCTCTACGCCGAAGGCAAGTATGAACAAGCTGTCGCGGAATACCGCAAAGCAATCAACCTTCTGCCTGCAGGCCCTGCAGTAGCTGACCGTCGTCATGCATACACAGGTCATCTCGTAGATGGCTCAATTGCGCTCAGTCAAACCTACCGTCGTGTAGGCCGTTATGCTGAAGCTCGTCAGACTCTTTCTGATGTTCTCGCAAAAGACCCACTCAATAAAGCAGCTAAGCAGCAGTTGGAGTACCTCGATGACCCAATTCGTACCAACCCAGTTCTGACTTACGATCACACTCAGGATGCAGAGAAAGTGCGTAAACATCTCTACCGTGCACAAGGTTACCACAACCTTGGTAAGTACGATGAAGCTGAGGAAGAGTATAAAGAAATTCTCCGCGTTGACCGCTACAACAAAGCGGCGCGCCGTGGCATGGAGACAATCGCTGGCTTAAAGTCCGATTACTACCGCGCTGCTTATGATCAAACACGTGCTGAACTTCTAATGGAAGTGGATAGAGCGTGGGAGATCTCCGTTGCGCCTAGCGTTAACTTCGCTCAATCACCCGAAACTGGTTCTACGGTAGATGTTAGTGGAGCTCTTTACATTAAGCGTAAGCTTCAGAATATTGCGCTTCCCGTCGTTGACTTCGAAGACGTTACTGTAGATCAAGCTATTGACATTCTCCGCCAACGTGCACGTGAACTCGATACACTTGAGCTGGATCCTTCTAAGAAAGGAGTCAACTTTGTTGTGCGCACACCTACTGTGACTGGTGCAGCTGCTGATGATGATATTGCTTCTGAGTTTGGTGGTGGATCAAAGCCTGGTTCTAAGACAATCAGTTCACTCCAGTTACGCAACGTTCCTCTCGAAGTTGTGGTGAAGCAGATTTGTGATGTGACTCAACTTCGTTACAAGGTGGAAGATTATGCAGTGGTTCTCCTTCCGGCAACAGACTTTGATGATACAGAGCTTTACACCCGCTCCTTCAACGTTCCACCTGATTTCATTTCTCTCATCAATAGTGGTGCTGGACTAGGTGGAGGAGAAAGTGATGACCCGTTTGCAGAAGATACAGGTAGTAGTACAGGTATCGCACCGACTCCACCTGTGAAGGATCTACTTGCTGAGTCGGGTGTCGTGTTCCCTGAAGGAGCCACAGCAAGCTTCTCTAAGGCACGTTCCGTTCTTACTGTGCGCAATACAGCCAACAATCTCGATATTATCGAGCAGTTGGTGAATGCTCTGAAGTTGGAAAAGCCAAAGCAGATTCACATGTCCACAAAGTTCGTGGAGATCAACCAAGAGAACACAGATGAGCTCAGCTTTGACTGGATTCTTACACCAACTGCACTGAACAGTTCAGGAAATACCTTCCTAGGCGGTGGTACGAATGGTAACGGAGCTCCTCGTACAGGTAGTGATTTCCGAAGCCCAGTGAACGGGTTTAGTGTTCCTGGAATTCCTTCTGATCCAACGGCAGGAGTTCAAAACATCATGACTGGTGGTAACCGTACAGGTGACTACGCGGTAACACGTGATAGTATCGAGTCTTTCCTAAATAATCCTAACCGTAGTAGTCAATCTAACTCCGTGGCACCAGGTATCATGTCTTTGACCGGTCTGTTTACTGACGGTCAGGTACAAATGATTATGCGTGGTCTCTCGCAGAAAAAAGGATCGGACGTAATGACTGCTCCAAGCATCGTTGCTCGTTCTGGTGAGAAGGCGACTATCGAGATTATCCGGGAGTTTATTTACCCAACTGAGTACGAACCACCACAACTTCCAGACAGTGTTGGTACAACACAAGGTCTTGGTGGCGGTGGCGGTGGAGTTGGCGTTACAGGAGGTAGTACATTCCCGGTGACTCCAGCTACTCCTACAGCGTTCGAAACGCGTAATACTGGTGTTACTCTGGAAGTAGAGCCTACGCTGGGTGAAGATGGTTATACCATCGATCTGCGTTTTGCACCGGAAATCGTTGATTTCGAAGGTTTCATCAACTATGGGTCACCTATTCAGACTGCAGCAACCGATGCTGTGGGTATCCCTCGAACCGTAACTATTACTGAGAACCGCATCGAGATGCCAGTATTCTCTACACGTCGTGTGAATACAGGTCTTACTATCTATGACGGTCACACAGTTGCAGTTGGTGGATTGATGAGGGAAGATGTCCAGAA
>NZ_JBDOPO010000319.1:0-26044 GCF_039830215.1 Rubritalea sp.
TGGATTTAACAGACTAGGTTTTGGCAAGGTGATGCCGTTTGGGCCAAGCATCATCGCTGGTGCTCTTATTTGGGTATTTTGGGGGCAGGAGCTTTGGCAATGGTATCTTCAGTCAATGGGAGTGTGAGCGGATTTTTTAACATGAAAAATGTTATGAAGTGCTTAGCATTTTACTGATTCGGCTGTGTGAGGTAACCTCCTTATCAAATTCTGAGTCTGGAAAATTGGATAGATTACTAAGGCATAAAAAGGTGCAGTAGTGAGTGAAAAGAAGACGTACATTTAGTGCAGAAATTAAGAGCACAGTAGCTAGCGAGGCGCAGTCTGAATAGCCAAGCGCGTTATTTAAGCGCAACTTTTGATGCAGAAAGCATTATGATATTGAAAAGGGGAGTCGGTCGGCATGACGTTTATGTCTAAACGCTGACACCCCAACGACTAGCCACTACACTTATTGCAACTTGCTGATCTAGCCCAGTCAGTTTCTTTCATCCACGCACAACCGAGAGTTTCAGTGCCTTTGGAGTTATCATCGCGGTCATCAGATCTGCGATCAAAGGCGATAGTTCATTTAACATTAGCTGAAGTTAGGTATTATTGTGAAGGGATCGATCGCCAGAGTTCTGGTCTATAAGGCGGATCATCAACAAAGCCTCTCGCTGTTTACGAGCTGTGATGGTTACACTCGTCAAGCAATCCTCTTACTCTATTTCTGCACCTTCTGCAGGCGTTTTCCTCTCTATTTTGGCTTACTCTTCGTTGAGCCATTCTTTGACACGCTTTGAGCAACGTTGATAGGAGCGTTTCGCTCACTTCTGAGGCGTGAACCCCATTGCTTGAAATCGTGACCAGCTTTTTACGTATCGACCGGTTGATCTAGCATAGATGAGATAACAGCCTAACTGCATCTCGCGTCCATATCGCAAAACCGAACTGTAGTTGGTCAAGCGTGCAGATGATCAAGCAGCAACCAAACCTCATATTCTACGCCAGAGCCAATGTGTACCCTGAGCCTTTGGGTTTTACTCTGTGGTCTTTAGAGCCACCTGAGAGCCACAGATTATACCATTCAGCGACTTTATTACGGTTAGTTTTTACGATTTCAGAGATAGAACTATGGCTCATTCTTCTTTCCCCGGGCTTCATAGCCAGTTTGGGTCTCATCTAGCTAAAGGGTGGGAAAGGCACCGAACACCTTTCAATTTCATTATTATGTTAGAGCTTTTCGCTCGCCACCTATAGCGATGCCTAATTCATAAAGTGGTGTTGGGTCTTTTTGATGCGGGTACGTATTTCTTTAATGTTGTCCAAAATCTTGGGGCTGCTGGGTGTCCATTAAATTGAATTTTCCCGTGCTTATCGATGAGGAGAACCGTAGGAACTGATTGTATGCGCAGAGTGGTTGATAATTTAAGTGTGCTATCTTCTTTTAGCCACAGAGCTGAGTCCTCGAGTTTAGATTCTTTGATGAAGCGAATCGCGTCTTGGTTTACCTCATTTGCTTGTTCGGCTATAATTGTTCGAATGAGGATATTACTTTCTTTCGCAACGTCACAAAGTGCTGAGAAATCAGCAATCGTTTCTGTGAATTCTCGGCTCCATGGGGACCAAAAAAACAGGATATTTATATCCTTAGTTGGATCTATGATTTTCTCGGCTCGAGTTACTAACAGGTTAGATTGTGTGAGTTTGAAATCAATTGTGACGGACCTCATAGCGAGCTCGAGTTTGTGCTGTTCGATATGAGGGGCGAAGGCTGAGGCCTGTCGTGGACTGAGCCAGAAAGCTTCTTTAATATTGCTCTCGAAGGCTTTGGCGTTTCCTTGTTCCAGGTTGTCGAGTGCCAATGTGTATTTGACGATGGCTTTCCAATCCTCTTCTAGCGTGAATATTTGTGAAAGCTGTGAGTCGAATGAGTCTTTGAGCGCTAATAGTTCTCTAGAGAGTTCAGCTAGATCCTGGTAGTTAGCGTTATCAACGTGGTGAATAAAGCGCGCTTCGAGCAGTGTTTGCTGCGGGACTTTAGCCTGAATGGCTAGAGCCACTGCGTTGTTAAATTCTTCGCTCGTTTGGGAGGTGAATAAGTCTTCTATTAGTTTTTTTTGAGGCGAGGTTTCGGCATCTAAAGTGTGACTGGAAACTGTGATGCTGAGTAAAAAAATGGTAAATAATGACTGGAGTGATAGCTGACGAAAAATCATTGAGATGAGATTTATACTTGTTGTGAAGGCGTTGAGGGCACTAAGGCTTGTAGCCTAGAACACAGAAAGGTGACACATATATATAACGTGCCACCTCAATGCAAATTTTCGAGCTTAGATAACTAGTTATTAGGAATCTGTATGGTTTGTCCGAGTTGAATATGATTCCCTGAGATGGCATTAGCTGATTGAATTGCCTCGACTGTGGTGTCGTAATCGCGTGCTAATTTCCAGAGGCTGTCGCCTTTGACAATTGTGTGTGGAATAGTAGATCCTGCGGTAGGAGCAGCAAAGTCGTGTGCTGCTACAATAGGAGGCACGTATGAATTATTTCCTTGAGCTGGATTTTGTGCAGGAGGAAGTGTGCTGCCTACTCCAGGTAATGCTTGGTATGGTGCGTTACTCCCGGTTTCACCGTTTGCTTGTGGTATAGCGTAAGGATTTGAGGTAGAATTAGAAGCTGAATAGTTTGCGGCGGGAGCTCCGTACGGGTTGCCTGCTTGGTTGTTACAAGCTACGAGTGCTGTGGAGGCGATTGAGATAATTGAAAGAGTTATAAATTTCATTGCTTTTATTCTAGCATTTAGATGTTCTAAATATAAGCGTCAGACTAACACAAATCTTTCTCAATGTTAGAAGAAAAGTTAAAAAAGGTATTCACGCTCTTTTCGGTATGTTCTGAAAAACTTTGGAGTGTCTCGCCTCGAGCATCCGCAATTTTCTGTGCGATGAATTGGGTAAATGCTGGTTCATTGCGTTTTCCTCTGTAGGGAGTGGGCGCTAGGTACGGTGAATCAGTTTCGACCATCATTCTTCCAGCTGGGGCTTGACTGGCCGCGGCGATACAGTCTTTAGCCGACTTGAAGGTGGCGATTCCTGTGAAAGAGATGTAGCCGCCGAGTTCGATGATGCGGTGAGCATTTTCCCACGGCCCAAGGAAGCAGTGGAATACTGCGCGAACTTCGCTCGAGAATTCTTGGTAAATATCGAGCGAGTCATGAAGTGATTGGTAGCCCGATTTGTCTCGTGTATGTATCACGACATTCTTTCCGAGTTCTTTGGCTAACTTAAAGTGCTGACGGAGGAAGTCGCGCTGGCGTTTGTGGTAATTTTCTTTAGTCCAACCTTCTGGAGCGGGGTGAAAATAGTCGAGACCTGTTTCACCGATGGCAACGCATTTTGGGTGGCGTGCGAACTCTCTGAGTTGGTTTAAATAGTCATCTGGCGATGCGTGCACATCGCATGGGTGAATACCGATGGCGCAAAACACCTGAGGGAAAGTTTCGCAGATTGCAATGTTGCTGGGGGCGTCGTCCAGCGAGGTAGCTAAGGTGACCATCCGGTGGATTCCGGCACCCTTAGCATTGAGAATGATTTGCTCAAGTTCGCTGTGAGAAAATTTATGCGAAGCGAGATGGCAATGTGAATCCGTGATCGGGATTGGGGACAGGGAATCTGAGCTCATAGCGTTTTATTAGCTAGGAGAGAGGAGTAACGCGTGTCTCTTCATCTGATTAGCCATGAGGTTGAGAGCGTTTGCACGCGTGGGAGCGAGATGCTCTTTTAAGCCAGTTTTATCGATGAAGCTCATGTCAGCAGTGAGAATATCATCCGCTGATTCGTTGTCTAATATGCGGACGAAAATAGCTACCATACCTTTGGTAATGAGGGAATCGGAGTCGGCAATAAAGCGGATTTGGTCACCTTCTTTCGACGCTTCTAACCACACTTGTGATTGGCAGCCCTTGATGAGCCGGTCCTCAGTAAGTAGAGCTTGCTCCATAGCCGGGAGCTTTTTGCCTAGGCCAATGACGTACTCATAGCGTTCGGTCCAGTCTTGAAATAAGTCGAGTTCGTCGAGGAGCTGTTGTTGTTTATCTGCGATGCTCATAATGAGTGTTTTGTGATTTTTTGAGTGAAGTGATGGTTATTGAGTTACCACACTTGCGTTATTGAACTTAGGGATGTCTTGGAATTTTCTTTTACGATAAGCAAGAGCGATTTGCTGGCCATTTATTTCACAAGTACTGGTGATGACTCCAGCTGGCTTGTCCTCTGTAGCCCCTTCACAGAGTAAAGCTGATCCAACAGGCGTGGAGCCGTTGGTTTCTAAAAGAACGAGATGACGGTTGGTCTTTCCTGCTGAGCGAATGCGTGAGATCACTTCTTGGCCGGTGTAGCATCCTTTCGTGTAGGAAATCGCTCGGGCTTCGAGTGAGGCTTCTGGTGGGAGCGTGTCGTTGTCGAGCTCTGCCCCCCAAAGTGGGATTCTGTGAGAAATGCGTGATTTTTCGATTTCTGTGGGATCGAGATTGGAGCTAGGGGCTGAACCTGTAGTTAAAAGTTGGTCGACCCCAGCTTGTCCGAAGCGATTAGAAGTCCAGCAGTTTTCTGGTGCTGTGGTGGGCTCTATGGTGTGGAGGATCTCGTAGGTGTCAGTGACATCGGATAGCTCAGCATCGTCAGCGATAATGTAGCGATCGAGTCGTGTGAAGAGCGCTTCGCGAAGTTCGATAGGGCAATCGATGAGGATGTCGCCATTGTGGCGGCGGATGTAGCAATCACCATCTAGTTTACCTTTGAAATTAGTGACGGCTGCGTAGAGCGCGATTTTCTCAGTCACTAAGCGAACGTCTTGAGAGCATTGGCCGTTGAGGTAGCGTTCGGCATCAGCTCCAGTGAGTTTAAAAATGGCACGGGCTAGCAACGCGGTCGAATCCGCTGGTAGTAGGTAGGGATTCATTTGCTTAAAATTGTTTGTAGAGAACTGAGTAGTCAAGGGCTGCATAGCCGCTCTCGCAGAGTGATGTTATGGTTGTCGATGTGGCTTCAATACCGGGTGTGCTAAGACCTGCTTGTTCTGCGAGTTTTATAGCGAGGGCTGAGTCTTTGCGCATGTTATCGAGCGAGAAGTGTGTGTCGAAATCACCGTTAGCCATAGCCGGGAGTTTCATTGAGGCAAGTCGAGACCCACAAGCATTCGAGAGAACTGCGGGGATGAATGTGTCTGGGGATACTCCATGGGCTTTGGCGATAGCCATGCCTTCCGAGAGTGCTTGCACTGTGGATGCTGAAATAAGGTTGGTAGCGACCTTAACGATGGTTGCGGCTCCTATGTCACCGAGCCGAATAATTTCCTTTGAGGTGACGTTTAGGATTGGACGGAGTTCTTCGATGAGGACTTCGCTGCCGCCAGCGTAGTAAACCAACTCACAATTCAAAGCTGCAACTTTGGAACCGGTGAATGGGCAGTCGAGAAATGCAGTGCCAAGTGCTGAACATTGTTCTGCAAGCCACTTGGTGGTGTCGAGATCAACGGTAGAGTGGTTGATCAGTGTGTGATTACTTGTGAGGGCTGGGCGAAGTGCCTCAAAGGTTTCGCGGCATGCAATTCCATCCTTGAGATAGAAACACAAAATCTCAGATTTTCTAGCGGCCTCAGAGGCCGAGGTGACCGAGTCGTCACGCTTTTTAGGTGTGCGGTTCCAAGTGGTAATTTGGTGGTTGCCGGCAGTGAGGTTATCGGCGCAGTGTGAACCAATGATCCCCAGACCAAATACAGAAATGTTCATGTCCCTAAATCAGTATAGGAAGGTGGACTTGCAAGAGTGAATTCTGGTAGATTTGTATCACTTTCCGCGAGATAGCGCGAGTTGAGCAAGCTTAGCACTTTGCTCGCGAATCGATTTGACTTTCGCTTCTGTTGGTTCCTCGTCCGCAGCCAGCGTCATGGTGAATTTGAGCTGTTCGCAGATTTGGCGGATTGAAATCATGTGCTTGCGCTGGGATACGCGTGGGTCAAGTGAACCGAGAATTACTTCGTAGTAGTCAGCAACGTCTTCACGGAACAGTTGATTGGCGCGTTCTTCTGTGAAATCTTCATCAACAGCGAGAGCTGCGCACTCAAGGGCACGGGCCCAGCCGCCGAGCGAAATGAGGTGAGCTAGATCAGCGTCGCGAAGCTGTACGAGTTCGATCTCCACGTCTTTTTGAGTAGCAGAAAGTTCCTCCTTGAGTTTTTCAGGTCTGTTGTTCTTTGCGTGCTCTAGGAGCGAGGCTGCATGGCGGTTGACACGTTCGCCCGCGCCCAGAGCTTTGCCGTAGCGTGAGAGCTCTTTGGCTATGCCTTCAATATCGTTTAACATCTTGTTCTGCACCACTAGGAAACCTTCAGCAATAAGAAAGCCAATTTCTAAAGAAAGATCGGAGCGATCGAGCGGCATGCGCTTCGGTATAACGTGTTTTGTTTCCTCGACGGGGAGGGGAGCTAGCTGGGAAAGGTCATCGAAAATCAATCGGATCGATGGAGCTGTGAATTCATTCACTCCTAGTTCTTCACGGACATGAGGGTCTTCAATAAGGTCAGCAGGGATAATAGCATCCTTGTCGTTCCCGTCCTGAGCTAGAGATGAGAGGGGAATGAGCAAAAGGGACGAAAGTGCGAGAATCCAAGGGGTGGATGATTTCATAAATTTAAATAAGCATAATACTAGCGGAATTGGCAAACCAAAGTGTCCAGAAAAAACTAAGATCTACCTCTATCTATGGGTGGAAGTATGAATTGACAAGGGGGAAGGATTAGTGCACTGCATGCACAGAATTTGTCGTATTCCTAATCCGACACATCCACTAAACCCTCAAACTGTTATGATTAACTGGATTACTTACACCTTGTACTTTTTAGTGCTATTTGGCTTGGCTGGCTATGGCTTTCACAGGCTGACCACGCTCTACCTATACTTCAAGCATGCGAAGGATATTCCAGTTCCCTTAAAGAAGTACACTGAGGATGAATTGCCAGTGATTACGATGCAACTCCCTTGTTTTAACGAGCTACACGTGATTGAACGCCTAATTGATCATGTGTCACTGATCGAGTACCCGAAAGATAAGTTTCAGGTTCAGATCTTAGACGATTCTACTGACGAAACAACCGAGATATGCAAGGCGCAAATTACTCGTCTGCACGCATTGGGGTTTGACGCAGAGTACATTCACCGTACTGACCGTACAGGTTTTAAAGCTGGAGCATTAGAGAATGGAACGAAGACAGCAAAGGGAGAACTGTTATTTATTCTCGATGCCGACTTTGCACCAAGTCCTGATGTTCTATTAAAGACTGTGGATCACTTTACTGACCCAAAAGTTGGAATGATTCAGACCCGGTGGGGACACCTCAACCGCGAGTACAATATGCTGACTCGGATACAAGCTATGTTCCTCGATGGGCATCTAGAACTCGAACAAACCGCGCGTAATCGGTCTGGTCGATTTTTCACATTCAATGGCACTGGTGGGATGTGGCGTAAAAGCTGTATAGCAGACGCCGGCGGCTGGGAGCACGACACTCTGACTGAAGATATGGATCTTAGTTATCGAGCTCAGTTGAAAGGTTGGCGTTTCGTCTTCCTTAAAGATGTGGAGACTCCTGCTGAACTTCCTGTGGATATGGATGGTTTCAAGAGTCAACAGCACCGCTGGACCAAGGGGTCAATTCAGTGCTGTAAAAAGTGTCTCGCGGATATTTGGAAAAGCGGCTATCCGCTAAAATGCAAATTAGAGGCTACGGCGCATCTTACTTCGAATTTTGCCTACCTCCTACTCATCGTACTTTGCTTCTTGCTCTATCCTAAACAGGGGAATACACCGCAGTTGGAAGTATTACAAACTTATCCATGGCTTGAGCATTTCTTGAATGTTCCAATTTTCTTCTTTGGTTCAGTTTCTGTAGCGATGTTCTACTTAGTTGCTCAAAAAGCCCTCCACCCGAAAACTTGGTATAAAGAAATCTTTTACCTTCCTTTCTTGTTGGCACTCGGGATTGGAATGTCTGTGAACAACGCTAAGGCTGTGATCGAAGCCTTGTGCAACCATCGGAGTGGTTTTGTTCGCACACCAAAGTACGGTATTGGCGAGGAAAAAGCTGAATCGTCTAATCAGGTGAAATCTAGCCGCTACAAGACAATGAAGTCGATGATGCCCATCATTGAGGTGGCTTTTGCTATTTTCTTTGCTGTGGTGGTTATTTCTAATTTCGTCGATGGTAAGTATGTGACCGCTGTATTGCTTTGCCCATTTCCGATAGGCTTCTTTTACACTTCAGTTCCATCACTTTACCGTATGATGCCAATCAGCCGTAAGAATGAAGAAGGGGCAATCGTAGACGAGGGTAAGTAATCTCAGTAAATGACGACTTCACTCCGCATATTAGCACTAGTTTGTTCGGGTGCCGCTCTACTCCTTAGTAGTTGCTCGAGTACTTATGATGTTAACCAGAGCAGTATGCTGGTGAGTGTTGAGGACCAGACCATGTTGTTGACTCAATTTGGTAAGCCAGTGAAATCCTATAAGGTTTCGACGTCGAAATTTGGCTTAGGCGATACGCCTAGAAGTATGCGTACGCCACTGGGCAGAATGCAGGTAGCTAAGAAAATTGGTCACAAGCAACCTGAGGGAGCTGTTTTTAAGGCTCGCCGTCCAACTGGTGAAGTGATTCCGCCGAACGCTCCGGGACGCGACCCAATTGTGACGCGAATACTCTGGCTAAAGGGGACCGAACGACGCAATAAGAATGCTTTTAAGCGTTATATCTATATTCATGGAACTCCTGAGGAGAGTAGGATTGGGCACGCTGCCAGCTACGGCTGTATCCGCATGAATTCAAGGGATGTTGTAGATCTCTATTCACGTATTGGAGTGAACGCAGAAGTGAAGGTCATACGGGGGCCTCTCAATGCTACATTCAAAGGTCGTGAATACGTGCGTATGGAGAAAGCTGCGCGAAAGCAAAGTTCCGTGGACTCTGGAGACAAAGCATAGAGGTTTGTTGCACCTTCAATGGCAGAGACTTCATCTCGACAAAACCCCGTAAGCAATTCGAATAAAAAAAGACCCTGATGAAAATCAAATGCTTGACAAGACGTGACGGATGAATAACTTCTGCGCCCCGGCCTGCAAAGCCGAAATCAAAACAATTTTATACCAAAAGAATCATGGCTAACACAAAGCAAGCACTCAAGCGCGTTCGTCAGAACGCCAAGCGTAACGCAATCAACACGTCTCTCAAGAGCCGCGTCAAAACTCTCCGTAAGAACTCCATTGCAGCAGCTACCGAAGGTAACAAGGAAGCAGCAACAAAGGCGTTTGTACAATTTTCTTCAGCAGTAGACAAATGCGCTAAGAAGAGCATTTTCCACAAGAACAAGGCTGCAAACCTTAAGAGCAAGACAGCTAAGGCAATCAAGGCTGCTCAAGCTGCTTAATTGCTCACTTGCTTAGGCAAGTAGCACGATTTGCAGGCTAAAAAGCTATTTATTGAACGGAGGTGCTTCAGACTGAAGACCTTCGTTTTTTTTGCTCAGGCCTAACATGGCTTGAGATTTATTCTCTATAGGGGATTATGGAGATATAGGACACATCTGTGCCCAATAACGATATGAAAGAATCAGTTAGCAACGAACGGCTCAAAAAGGCGCAAGAAATCGCATCGAATCCTACTTCTTATAAGGTTTGTGAGGGCTGTGATTCTATTGTTGGATCGGCAGCTGTTACCTGTCCGAACTGTCACGGCTACCGATTCGATTCTGAGCCGAGCCGCGTGGTCGATCAGGCCATTTACCTGGGTGCAAGAAAGCAGACTTCGGTCACGGTTGAGGATTTGGCCTAAAGCTTGAAAAAGTGTATGTGGAATAGAAAGTACTTACGGCATAAATTATCGGTCGATACATGAAGACCATTGGAATAACTCTGGGGGACCAAGCTGGAGTCGGCCCAGAAATAATCGAAGCCGCATTAGCTAGCATCGATAAACCTGATGGGGTTCAATTTAAGGTTCTCGGTCAAAGACTTGAAGGGGTTGAACTCGGGAAACCAACACCAGAGACTGCTAGAGCCGCTCTTGATGCTCTCGAAGAAGGGGCCCAAAAACTTAAAGTCGGTGCAATTGATGCCATCGTTACTGGGCCAGTGGCGAAAGAGGGTCTGCATGAGCTGGGCTTTGATTTTCCAGGGCAAACAGAATTTTTTGCAGAACGGCTAGATTGTAATAGTCATGCGATGTGTCTCACGGGAGCAAATCTGACGGTAGCCTTGGTGACAATTCATGTGCCGCTGTCACAGGTTCCATTGTTACTGAGTACGGCTGAGATCGTTCGCGTGGGGAAATTGCTTGCTCAGTTTTGCCTGCAAAAAGGAATCGATTCACCCAGGGTAGCTGTTTGTGGACTAAATCCACACGCTGGAGAGAATGGAGCATTTGGTCACGAAGATACTGAAATTGTGGCACCTGCAGTCTTTCAGTTGAATCAAGATTTTCTAAACGCCGAGTTCAGTGGGCCACACTCCGCGGACACTGTGTTTGGTCATGCGGTAAAAGGTGAATACGACGCAGTTCTATGCATGTATCATGATCAGGGCTTGATTCCTTTGAAGTTAGTAGATTTTGACACTGGCGTGAATATGACGCTTGGTCTTAAACGGCCGCGGACTAGTCCTGATCATGGCACAGCATTTGCTATCGCCGGAAAAGGCATTGCTAGTTCACGCTCAATGGAACACGCAATCAGGTTGGCCTGCGACTTGGTGCTCTAATCTGGCTATAGTTGACTAGCTGTTTATTGGTTAGTCAGAAAGATTTGACATTAGCTCTAAAGTGGTGATTGGTGCAAACCATGTTACGCACTTTTTTGAAATCAAAAATCCACCGTGCAATGTGCACCGACGGTGTAGTGGATTATGAAGGCAGTATTGAGATTCCACTCGACCTTATGCAGGCTGTGGATCTTATTGAGGGTGAAAAGGTTTTAGTGACTTCAGCCTCTGAAGGCGGTCGCCTTGAAACTTATGCCCAGGCGGGGCCCTCCGGATCTGGTAGGATTATTCTAAATGGTGGTGCAGCACACGTGATTGGCAAGGGTGAGCGCATCACGATAATGGCATTTGGCCTTTCAGAAGAGGTCGTCACACCTAAGAAAGTGGTTTGCAACGAGCAGAACGAAATTATCCGTCTAGGAAAGTAGGAGTCCGCCCCTTCAAATTCTCAGCAAATCATGGCTTTACAATGGGCCAATAGCTGATCATGTTGCGCCCCATGAATTCAATGATTTTAGCAGCGAGTGGCTTCATGCCAATCGCGACCAATATTCTTCTTGTTATCCTTGTGGCAGTTGCCCTGCTATTATGCTTGGTTGTGTTGATGCAGCGCCCGAAGCAAGAAGGTCTCGGAGCTGCTTTTGGTGGAGGTATGACTGATCAGGCGTTTGGTGCACGCACCACAGATGTTCTGCAAAAAGGAACAGTCTGGCTAGGTACTCTTTTCTTCGTACTAGCACTTTCACTGCAAGTTCTCGTAGCTGCCCAGAACTCTGCCCAGAACATTGAGAGAGAGCATCCACCAAAAACTACTGAGCAAACTGACGATGCTGAGACAGCTGAGGAAGTGAAAAAGGTTTTGGAGGAGGTAACTCCTAAATCTGCTGAGCGACCTGCCACTGAAGAGGCTGCTTCAGCTGCCGATGAAGCAAAAACGACTTCAGAAAATCCAGTTGTGCCAGCTGAGACTACTCCAGCAGAATAGTTACATTAAAGACGCAGCTAGTGTCTCAGCAAGAACAAGCACCACTATGGGCGAGGCCGGAAGCATTTCCCGCTAAGCCAGTAGTTGGTGTTTTTGGTTTCCAGGATACCAAGGGGAAGCGTCACTCCGCCGAATCCTTGGAGGAGCTTTGCCAAATGGTTGAACACTCAAAGTTAGGTGTCGACCTCGTTTGGTCACCTCCATCTGACTATATGATTGCGCCTGAAGAGCTCGTTGGTCTACGCAAGGTCTTAATAAAGCGCGGCTCGGTCTGGGCGAGAAATGATATTAATGATGGGTGTCGTCTGTCGTTGGTGATGGGGGCGGCCATTCTCTGGGCAGGCTATGCTGCCTATCAAAATAACCACGGAGACTGGCGAGCTATCTTGAATGCTCCAACCGTTGCAGTCACGGCAATAATGATGCTTATTTTTGGTCTGCTACCTCTATATGAAGGGTGGCAGGAACTACGAAAGGCTGGTAAAAGAGATAAACTGTATTGGGACAAAGAGATTGCCAATGCCCGTTTTGATAGTTGGTTAAACTTAAATCTTACCCCAGTTACTTTTGTATTACTGACTATAATGGTAATAACCTGTGCCGCACAGTGGTTTGCTAGTGGTGGAATCAATTGGGCTCAGGAGGCTGTGGCGAAAGTCGGGTTGGTGAAATCGACGACGGCTGGTGGTGACCCATGGTGGCGCTACCTCACGGCTCCTCTAGTCCACGGCAATCTAGTCCATGCGTTGATAAATTTTGCGTCTTTGCGCTATTTGGGGAGACGGGCAGAAGTGTTGGCTCGTTGGCCACATATGGTTCTTGTGTTCGTGATTTCGTCATTTGCTGGGGGCATGGCGACCGTGTACTTTATGCCAGATATTCCGAGTGTTGGAGCTTCTGGAGGGGTTCTGGGGTTATTGGGTTTTTTGTTGGCCTTCGAGACCTTGCATCGTGCGCTTGTTCCTAAATCAGCTCGTAAGCGATTAGTCGCGGGTTTGGTCATGGTTGCGGTGATGGGCGTGCTTGGCTTTAGCTTTATCGACAATGCTGCACACGCAGGAGGTTTGATAGCGGGAGTGGTATATGCGTTGATAGTTTTCCCGCCGAGTGCTTCATTGAGTCGGCCTGATATTTTGAAAAAGGATCGGATAGTCGGAGCTTGTGGCTTAACTGTACTAGTGGTTTCTGCCGCGCTATGTGTGCGCCTTTTGCTGCGCTAAGGTGTGCTCATCAATCCATCGGCCAATTAGCTCAAAAAGCTCATTGCGTTTTGGTTCGGCAAATGTTTCGTGTAGCATACTAGGAAAGCATTGGTATTGCTTGGAAGGCCAACCAAGTCTTGAAAAAAAATCGTGAGCTTTGTCCTCTGGACAGACTGAGTCAGCTCCTCCTTGGGTAAAGAGAAAGGGTCGGTTGAAAGAGCTCTTGTGGAGAGTTGATTGAGTGAACTCGGCAATGCGTATCAGTTCGCTGCCCCAACCTATCGAAACGCGCCTGTGACCTAGTGAGAGCGGGTCTTTTGGGAGACGTCCAGCTGATGGGTCTTCTAGGAGGCACATTTCTGGTTTGACGCCTGTGTGAATTGTTGTGCTCGGTGCGACTGTGGCTAACATGTTGGCTAAACGAATGAACCAGTCTGGTCGGCCATAGCCGGGGTAGAGTAGTGGAGCGTTGACCCAGCAAAAATCAGGGGTGGGCAGTTTACCTTGAAGGCTCAGAGCAAGGTGGCGTAGGGTGAGTAGCCCCCCCATAGAGTGGCCTGCAATACCCGTGGGGAGGTGTCCTGCGGCTTCAAGATTGTTGGCTATGACTTTATCAATAAAGTGAGTCGAGTCGATGTGACCCCGTTTGCCTGTGCTTCGGCCGTGACCTTGGTGATCAGTGACAATGCATTTTATGCCTCGATCCGTGAAGGGGTGTAGAACATCGAGATAGCGCTCGCCGTAGTCGCCTTGACCATGGGAGAAAATACATGCCGCGGTGCACTCGATTCCTTCATCTGGAAGGAGGGTCATGCGGTGGAGTAGGTTCCCATCAATCGTAATATTTGTGTACTCGGCTCTCACGGCTTGGGTTGCATGCTTTCGAAAATCATTTTGAATATTTTAGCATCTTCTGTGTATTTGAGCTTACTAAAACTGTGTTCTAAGTTACGTAAAATACGCAACAGAATGTGCCCTAAGGGAGCTTGTGTGAGGATGGCTTGTTTGGCGTAAATGGAGATATTTTTATTTTCACTGAGAATTTCTTCTACCGGGATTAAGCGACCTTTGTGAAAGCAATCCACTAACATTGGTTTACCTTCTAGCTGAATGCGAGCTAAAAAATGGCCAGGGTAATTACAACCAGTGACATCCAACCCGAGACGTCTGGCCACGAGCATGTAAATGAGAGCTAGGCTGATTGGGTTACCTAGTCCAGTCTCCGCGCACCAGCTGAGATCGCTGTTGGTTGGGGTGTAGTAATTATCTTTATTGCCTGCAAATCTACCTGACTCAAACATCCACGTACGCAGATTGTTTTCTGTGGTGTGATGTAGCCCAACGGTGGCATCTTCAGCAATCATATCTAGCATATCGGGTAAAGATGGCCTAAGGGTGACGCCATCATGCAGGTAGTCTGAAATGAGGTGAAGCAAGTTTTCGAAGCTCTCCCAGTCTTCATCCAGAGCATCAGCGCCACCTTGCGGGATACGCCATTCCTGAATGAGAGTTTCGCGCCTGCTAGGGAGTAGTAAGAGTGAAAGTCGACGTTGATCAGCTGGTTTGAGATCAATAGCTAGAGCCGCGAGTTCATTACTCAGGTCACCAGAGGTGTCAGAGAACTCTTCACGCAGTGCTTCTTGAATTGCTGGCTCGTCGTCGTCCAATAATTTGAGCATGTGAGGCAATTGATCTTCGTTCAACATATTATCTTAAGCATTTTACTGCTAGATCGGAGCTAGGTCAACGTCTCTCGGCCTACATTTGTTTTGAGCGCTCATGGTGAACGACTTGTCGCTTCTAGTTTTTTTGGGAAGGGAGAACTAGCTAAGTGCTTAGAGTTAAAGGTCTGGTTCGCTGGCTTGAAGGCAGTAATAGCAAAGTGATTGCATCTCAATGCTTGGGCGCTAGCGTACCCATATGTCGCAGGCTGATAATAGTTTGGTGAAGCTGATTAGTAGGATCGGAGTAGGTGCACGTATGAGTGTGAAGCCTCTGCTCGTGTTGATTTGGGGCAGCGCCGTGACGACTCTGATGGCCGTGATCTATCTCCACTGGTCGACGACTTTGGGCTGGTGTTGGTCGTTAGTCCCTTTGTGGTTGACGCTTTTGCCAATGACTGGGTTAGTGTTCTATTGGTTTGCTCTCGACGGTCTCAGTCGCTTGCCTGAAACGTTGTTAGAATCTAAAGAGGTATTCGCCATTCTTAAGCAACGCTTCGCTAAAAGGAGGAATGCTAGAGAGATAAAGGGTATTGGGCCGGTAGCCACAACGAGGAGGATGTTCTTGCTTGGAGGTTTGCTGTGGGACTCTAGAGATCTGATTGATGTGGCTTCTAATCTCTATGCGCTGTTAGATCTCTTCAATCCCTTGTTTTGGTTGATGATGTTAATTAGTACAGTTTGTACCATAGCGCTTTCAGCTTTGTTTGTGATCGTTTGTGGTAGTCATTATTTCTTCTTCTAGTATCCAGATTTCACTCTAGACGAGGTGATTTTGATGAGAGCTATTGATCGCAGTAGCAAAGCTCCACTGCATCCATTTTTCTGGGGAAATGGAGATTCTTTTAAGCATCTCTGGTGCTGGATCCTGCTGAATCCATGCTCCATTGCATGAGTTGCTGAATCCCTGGGTATGAGATCAACCAACCTATATATGCCCACCCTATGTGGAGGTGTTGTAGCGCGGCGGCAATTGCTTCTACTCCTTGTGCGGTTGTGCCACACGGGTAGACGTAAGTGATCCGTTTGAGGGGAGTTTCATCCCAGTTGTTCGCATCGATGATGCTTAGTTTTGAGCAGTTCTTGCTTTGGATCCATGTCGCAATTGGGGAGCACGAGCCACAATCCAGAGCGACATAAAGCTCAGCATGTTGATCTAAGTTTGGGAGCAAGTTGAACTTCCAGTTTGGATTGGCATTCTTATAGTCAAGCCATTGTTGTGTGTATCGATCCTCTAAGTCTTTACTTTCTGACCACTTGGCGATGCCCATGCAATAGCATAGCGAGATAAATGCTATGCCCCAGTAGAGTGGTAGTTGGAGGTAGAAGCCCCAGAGGATAAGGCAAGCAATGATGCTCCATTGGATCGGGTTGCGGATGTAGCTGTACACTCCTGATGTGACTAGATTTCTGGGAGGGTCGAATGGAATGGGAGTGCCATGACCGAGCTTTGCGAATATGACCACACCAGCGACTGCTGGCACACTGGCCAAGCACATTCCACCAAGGAAGAGGTAGTGTTGCCAGAGAGACCATTTCGTGAGGCTTGCTGTGATATGCTTGACCTCATGTCCGGCTATGAATGGGAAGATGGTGAAGACGAGTATGCCAAAGGTGATCGATACGAGAAAGGATCGCCAGCAAACTTTGCTCCACGACAATGTCCAATGGGCGAGCCATAGCCCCGGGAGCAGACATCCGATGATGAGTAGGGTTTCACCGAGGATCCAATACGGGCCCAGACTCAACTGAGGCTGCAGCAGTGGCATGATAGCTAGATCAATCAGAAATGCGGCTGCTAGAATCCACCAGCGCGAGAAAACCAAGGGGAGTTTGCCTAGGGTGATGGTGGCGACAATTCCCCACCATACCACCCAAGCGAAATAATAGTGAAGCGGAAGGCCAAGAATGTGAATACTGGTAGGTGAAAATTTCCAAAACCCTAGCTGGACTGCCAAGTAATTGAGCCAGGGGAGGGAGGCGAATTGCCAAAAGGTTTGTAGGATAATGGCCACCCATAGCCTTGGGTAGACCTTCCAGATAAGAGGTAGAAGAAGAGCCACGCAGACTGGCACATAAAGAACTGCCCATTGCTGAAGGTCGCTGAACATGGAGTGATTATTGGAAGAGCTGATCGCAGAAGTATTCACCAGCTTTTCTCACGCCATAGCGTTCAATTGGCTTGAAGTACCAAGCAGGGTCGAGATCACGATTGTAGTTGATGGTCATGGTCACTATGGTACGATCGTTTGCTGTTGGATCGAGATTCCAAGTGATGTCTTTCCAGCTCAACCAATGCGCAATATGGCTCTGGTCACTGACGCAGCTCAAGGTGATGCGCTCAGCGGTAGATTCGGTGACTTGAACCACGAGGTCGCCTGGTTTCCCTTCGCCGCCGGCAAAATGAATGGTCCAAGTGTTTCCGAGCTCTATACCATTCCCTTTAATATTCTGCGGACATGGAAACCCGAGCTGGAGGAAGCCTGGTAGTTGTTCGAGGTCGAAGGCTGGCCCCTGAGTGAGATGCTGACGTACTTGATCGCTGCTCATTTCTAGATCGCGCTGGATCGTGATCGTTTCAGCCCGCTCAAAACTCAGTGATTCATTTACGCCTTCGATTGACATGATTCCGAGGACTACGACTACAGAGCAATACACGTTCTTGCTTCTCTTGCTGTCGATTACTTTTCCAATAATCGCCCCAATGAGATAAAACAACGGTGCAGCCATAAGGATGCAGATAAAGCCTTCGATCGCCAAAATTCCAAACATCAGAAATGCCATCGTCATTCCCTTGCAGATACGTCCAGTTGTCGATTTCGCCGTGGGAGTCATCGCTAGCGCAATTGCTAAAATAGTAGGGAGACCGATGAACATAAGCGCTGTTTGTTCCTGGGTTTCGAGCAGTAAAACCCGGTAAAGAATCGAGACCCCAGCCAATATCAAACATGTCCATATCCAGCCCTTGGGATTGCGCTCGACTTTCTTTGCCTCCCATTCTTGAGCATTCGGAGCTGGGGCGTTATGTGACTCGTATGGTGATGGCATACGGGCGATTGTGTATTAGAAGTTACAGAAGCCAATATTCATTTTTCAGTTATTACTGAAA
This sequence comes from Rubritalea sp., assembly GCF_039830215.1. Lineage (NCBI taxonomy): Bacteria > Pseudomonadati > Verrucomicrobiota > Verrucomicrobiia > Verrucomicrobiales > Rubritaleaceae > Rubritalea > Rubritalea sp. The sequence continues at coordinate 17,808 of NZ_JBDOPO010000319.1, forward strand.
GTTCATTTTTTTGGTTAGTGTGTTTTTGGGGGGAATGAAGCACCCTAGGTTTTGAAACCTAGGGTGCTGGCTGATTTTCTGCTGGCTGCTCGCCACGTGTTACTGGCTACTTTGGAAAGGTTAGAGGATTATCTCTGAACCGAGGAGTGATTGGTCTTGGTAGGTTGTGTGGTGGGGTGTAAGTGGGGGTGTTCGATGGAAAGGCTTCGGTTCATAGCGCTGTCAGGCTTTCATGGTTATGATTCATTATTTTCTTCACCGCGAGAAGCCTGTCCCGCTTGGGCTGAATTGATACCAGTGTCCTTACCTGATGTTGTTTTGGATTACGAAGTATTGGCCGATGACATTGCGGCAAAGGTGAAGCTTGATGGTGAGCACCTTGTTTTGCTTGCCGAATCTTTTAGCGGACCACTAGCTGTGTTGTTGGCTACGCGTTTGGATGTGCAGGCTTTGGTGTTGGTGGCGCGGATCAAGCCGCCATTGTTGCTGATTCAATTTTTACTAACTGGTGGTGATAGGCGATGAGCAATCAAGGTTAGTCTGCTATGCTAGGATGGAATCCCAGGGTGCTTCCGGCTCGTTTCTGAGCATTATCCAATGTGGATGTGGTGCCGCAGCTGCGACAGGTGGCTTGTCGATTGCTGCATATACAAGCGACAGAAGATCGCGTTGTTTCTCCAAAGCATTACCGAGAGATTTCGGCTGCCCGTCAGGATGTCGAGTACAAGCCGGTGAATGCAGCTCACCTTGTCCTACAGTCAGCGCCAGATGAGGTTAGGGATTTGTTGGCGGAGTTCACGAGAACGAAGAAGCCCTAGCTTATTTCTCGATGCTATTTTTAGGCGTTCAATTGTCAGACAAAAAGCACCCTAGGTTTTGAAACCTAGGGTGCTTGGTGATTGTTCTGCGGGCTAATTGCTGCCGGCCATTTGGAGGAAGAGCATGGAAACCTCTTTTACGCTTTAGCCGAGCTTCGCGAGGATCGCGTTGTATGTGGCGGAAGGGCGCATGATGGCGGCTGCCTTTTCGTCGTCGAAGAGGTAGTAGCCGCCGAGGTCTGCTGCTGGGCCTTGTGCGGAGTTGAGTTCGCCAACGATAGTGTCTTCGTTATTTGCAAGTTCCTTGGCGATTGGTGCGAAGGCGGCTTGGAGCTCTGCGTCTTCTGGCTGAGCGGCCAGTGCTTCTGCCCAGTAGGTGGCGAGGTAGAAGTGTGAACCTCGGTTGTCAAGCTCGCCAACCTTGCGCGATGGTGACTTATCGTTTGAGAGGAACTTCTCAGTGGCGAGGTCGAGGGTCTTGCCGAGTACGGCAGCCTTCGGGTTGTTGTTCGCTGTGGCGAGGTGCTCGTAGGAAACTGCGGTGGCGAGGAACTCACCGAGGGAATCCCAGCGGAGGTGGTTCTCTTTTTCAACCTGTTGCACGTGCTTTGGAGCTGAGCCGCCAGCACCCGTTTCGAAGAGTCCGCCGCCGTTCATTAGAGGAACGATAGAGAGCATCTTAGCTGAAGTTCCAAGCTCGAGGATTGGGAAGAGGTCAGTGAGGTAGTCACGAAGAACGTTGCCAGTCACAGAGATGGTGTCTTCGCCAGCCTTGGTGCGAGCGAGGGTGAACTTAGTCGCTTCTGTCGGAGCCATGATGTGGAGCTCGAGGCCTTCGGTGTCGTGGTCGAGTAGGTATTCGCCAACCTTCTTGATGAGCTGGGCGTCGTGTGCGCGAGATTCGTCGAGCCAGAACACTGCTGGGGTGTTGGTAGCACGGGCGCGGGTGACAGCGAGTTTTACCCAGTCTTTGATTGGTGCGTCCTTGGCCTGGCATGCGCGCCAGATGTCGCCTTCTTCCACAGCGTGTTCGGTGAGCACATTGCCCTCGGAGTCTAGTACTTTGACGACACCGTCGGCTGGGATTTCAAATGTCTTGTCGTGTGAGCCGTATTCTTCAGCCTTCTGCGCCATAAGGCCAACGTTTGGCACGGTGCCCATGGAAGTGGGGTCGAATGCGCCGTGCTCGCGGCAGAAGTCGATGGTGGCAGCGTAGACGCCAGCGTAGGAACTATCCGGGATAACAGCCTTGGTGTCTTGTTGTTCGCCAGCGGCATTCCACATTTGGCCAGAAGTACGGATCATCGCCGGCATGGAAGCATCGATGATGATATCGGATGGGACGTGGAGATTGGTGATGCCTTTGTCGGAATCTACCATGGCTACTGCCGGAGCGTCTGCGTAGCAGGCTTCGATGTCTGCTTCGATCTCAGCCTTCTTGGCTGCTGGGAGTGAGCCGAGCTTCGCCACGAGGTCGCCGAAGCCGTTTTTGGTGTTCACACCGAGCTCAGCGATGGTGGCTGCGTACTTGGTGAATACTGGCTTGTAGAATGCTTCTACGCCGTGGCCGAAGATGATTGGGTCTGAGACCTTCATCATGGTGGCTTTCATGTGAAGGGAAAAGAGCACATCGTTTGCTTTCGCGTCGGCTACTTCTTGTTCAAGGAAGGAAACGAGTGCCTTCTTGCTCATGAAGGAGGAGTCGAATACTTCACCTTCAAGGAGTGGGATGGATGGCTTGAGAATAGTTTCGGTGCCGTCAGCAGCGGTGAATACAATCTTGGCTTCTGTTGCTTTTTCGAGTGTGACGGATTGCTCGTTGGAGGCGAAGTCGTTTGCGCCCATGGTGGAGACGTGTGACTTGGAGTCCTTTGACCAAGCACCCATGCGATGTGGGTTGACCTTGGCGTAGTTTTTTACGGCACCAGGAGCACGGCGGTCGGAGTTGCCTTCGCGGAGTACTGGGTTCACAGCTGAACCTTTGATTTTTGAGTAGCGGTCTTCGGCATCTTCGTAGTTAGGAATGTCGTATCCGGCAGCCTGGAGCTCAGCAATAGCAGCCTTTAGCTGTGGTACTGAAGCTGAAATGTTAGGAAGTTTGATGATGTTAGCTTCTGGAGTCTTAGCGAGTTCACCGAGTTCAGCGAGAGCGTCACCGATCTTCTGGTCAGCTGTGAGGTTCTCAGGGAAATTGGCTATGATACGGCCAGCGAGTGAAATGTCGCGAGTCTCTACAGCAACACCTGCAGTTTTTGAGAATGCTTCGATCACTGGGAGCAGTGAGTAAGTCGCGAGCGCTGGAGCCTCGTCTGTCTTTGTGTAAATGATGGTAGACATATTTTATATAAAATTGATGTGGCGTGCTTTAGAGTATTCTACTCAGATGGACAAGGGGGAATTCTCGCTGATTTCTTATTTGACGATGAAGAAATTTCATAATACGCCAAGGCTTGTTCTAGCTGGTATAGAGCGAAGAAAATTCTATGTAAATGCCGATTTTGTGGGTTCTCTATTTCGGTGGCTTTAGTATTTTACCCAAAACTGTCATAGCTATGCCTCATAGTATTAACGATGTCATTAACCACTCGGCATGAAACCTGCTGATCGGATCTGTATGGTATGAATTAATGCACGCAAGCTCAGCCCTGCAAAATTAGAAGATCGCAGAGAGCTAACTTTGAAGTTGGGTAAAAGGTGAAGCCACGCTAGGTTGCTAAGAGTGTGGGCGTACCCGCTCGGCGGCGGAGCAAGCTAGATAGGGCACAACAAAAGAGAGCTCAGTGTAGCTTGGTCGGATCTACATCGGATCAGCTTCAAATTTATTTTGCCTTGTGGACCTGCAAAGCAGTTCAACTACTCATCCATCACCTTTTTAATATTAAGATGCCGATTCGGACAGTAGCTCAATACTTCAGTCAATGTGGAGGTATCAAAAGCTAGTAAAAGGCTTAGCAATGGTCAGCACTGAGGACACAGCAGTCGTGAATAGATCCTTAAAAGAAAACGCAGAGATTCATAGGGTGAACGAAATTAGGCTTTGTAGTTAGTGGCAGATAGACCAAGGTCATGGTCTTGAGGGTCATCCTCCAGCTGCAAACTGTGATTTAGAGTCGGTCACATGGGTAATGCTACTTTCAAGAAGCGTAAATTTCTAGGTTCCGATCTTTACTCATACGAACAACGTCTTAACTATGTTGTCCTATTTGGAGTTGATCTGATGCGCGAATGTAATGCTGTGATAACGCATAAAGTACAGCGAATCTTCATGAAGCCAGAGGCTGGTGCGTCCAAATAGCTTTTGGGGGAAGATAGTAAGTTGCCGCGGAGAAGGATCGAGCAATAAAAATGGTAATGAGTAGTGATGTAAAAAAAAGCAACCGACAGCTTATTCTAGTCCCACAAATTGTTAGTATATGTAAATCAATTATCCCAAAATAAGTGAACGTGTTACCCACTATTCGTCAGCGGGTAGGTGAATCAGTTGGTCGCCAGCTAGCAAAAGTTATCAGAGCACTAGGTGAAAATCTCCACGATGATTAAGACGTTATATCGCTCAATCACCAAGCTGTAAATGCCGGACAGAATCTTGATTTCTTGCTGCAAGGCGCAAAGTCGAGCCTCGATTTTTTGTTGAAAAACGTAGCAGTTCAAAAAAAAGACGCGCAAAATGCGGCTTCGGAAGCACAGAAGCTGGACTGGCTCGTGGCCTTCTTCTTCCCGCACATGAGTATCGTCGCAGTGTTCGGAGAGGACAAACCTAGTGATAATACTCACGCATAAAGGCCTCAGTATGCTCGTCGTCTTGGGGGGGGCGTGCGCATGTCACTGGAGATGCCAGAGTAGGTGAAGTAGCCAAGTGGTTAGACTTGACGCTCCCAGCCTATTCAGCTTTTTCGAGTGGCTGGGCAAGGACGAAGGGGGTGCAAACGACGGCTGTGAAGCGCGAATCGTCGTACTCCCACCATTCGGCATGTTGTGGCCCAGGCTTTACTAAATCGGCCTTTTTCATCCACGCACCAACTTTTTCTTTGTCGTCGTCAATGAAAGCCTGAGCGACTTCTGTGAGCTTGAGCGATGGGTCGACGTAGATCATTGCTCCGGTTTTGTAGTGTGGCTTGAGGTAGGACCAATCTACCTCGCCAGTGTATTTGGCGACTTTGTCTTCTTGAGACATTTCGTCGTCACCAAGTACTCCGTACTCCATTTGTTTTGGGTTTTTATCGCTCATATTGTTTGCGGTAAATGGTGATTGGGAATTAGTCAATGGTTGGTGGTTGCCGTGTAGGGACTCGGCGCTTATTCAGATTCGCGGGAGAGGCTTGGTAAACCGCGGGTGAGCAGGCTGTGATCGACTGTGTCTGCTGCGCTAGCATCGAGGTAGATAGTTTCAGGTTGGCCGTCTAGCTTGAGGCTATGGATACCATTCTCTGGGACAGCTTTAAAGGCGGCGATGAGTGAGGGGAGGTCTTCGATGGCTTGCCCGTTGACTTCTTCTATGATGACGCTATTGAGTGATTCATAGCCTAGTGTAGCAGGAGTTGGAATGACGGCGCTGATGAACACAAGGCGCTTGCGGCCTTTTTCATAATCTTCTGGGTGGTTGAGTGCATCCAAGAGGTTGAGCGGGGCGCGCATGGTCCAGTCGTCACCAAAGGCACGGAGGTAGGACTTGGTGAGTTCTTGAAATACGATTCCACCTTTGACTAGGTAGCGTGGTGCTTTATCGTAGGTGTGTGATGGGATGATGCCTTCTGGCGAGCGTTTGAGAGTAGCTGATACCTCAAGTGGCTTGCCATCGCGCAGTAGGCCAAGTTTCACACTGCTCCCGATTGGTTGTGAACCACGGATAAGGTGACTCCAGAAAAGCGGGCCGTAACCGTTCGCTTGGTAGTAGCCACGGCGGTCGAGGGGCTTCCCGCTGATGGAGGTGAGGACGTCACCTTTTTTGACACCAGCAAGGTCTGCTGCAGAGTTGGGGAGGACACGTGTAATGTAAAGGCCACCTTTGTCGCTAGAGAGTTTTAGCCAATCGCGGAAGTGGGTGTCGGTGGTGCTAGTGGTGGCTATTCCGAGGCTTGGGAACCCTTCGTAGGAATCATCTTTGGTGTCCTTAAGGAAGGCTGAGATGATTTCAGGTGAAATGATGTCTACTAATTGGTCCTTGGATGAATAACTAGTAAGTAGACCAAGTAGCTTGTCATTTTTTATCACCGGAACAGTGAAGCTGTTCGCAGCACTTTGCATGGACGCTTTCACTTCATAGTTGAGGAAGAAATGCCCTGGGACAAAACTGGAAACCACGTCAGCTCTTTGAATGCGTCCTTCCGTGATCAATGTCATTCCATTGTCTTCGATCTGTACGATGTCGACAGAGTCTCCGAGGTGGGCAGAGGCCGAGATACTGAGGCTATTGAATTGAGAGAGAATTTTTTTTCCTTCATCAGAGCTGGGAGTAAGCAGAGCAAGGTTCGCCTCGTAGTCGACTGCAACCACCTTTGCTGGCATCTGGTGTGCGCCATTGGCAGACTCTAACTGAATGAAATTCGCGTTAGTGACCATTTCCGCAGTAGTGAGGACCTGGCTGTCTGGCAAGATAGCAGCGAGGGCGCGTCTTTTGCGTGGTGAGGTTTTGTCCCAAGGTTGGGATGGGTTATAGCTTTGCAGGGTGGAGGCTACACGAATGACTGAGTCAGCTACGTCTTTTGCCATAGATCCAAATGAGGTGGCGAGAACGATGCTGAGAGTAAAAATGGACTTCATAAAAAGGATAATATTGTTTAGTTCGAAAGGTTGTTCGCCTTGTGTACGCCATAGTTCTTACTGATACGTTGGTTGGCCTCAGCGAGCCCTTTGATTGGCAAAATGAGAGGGCGGTGTATGCCCTCGAGGACTATTTCAATGAACTCTGGTGGATCAGTTGGATTGAGCAAGTCATGCGCTTGTTGAATGTCAGTAACGTCCACTCCATTAATAGATTTGACAGCACTACCGACATAGCCTGAGAGGGCAGAGTTGATAGGGTCGTCAAGTACCCGCGTGAGGATGAGTATGTCTTTGCGTTCTTTATAGATACCTTCCTTCACGTAATCACTGTAGAGCCGACGAACTCGTGGGTTTTTGAGTTTGTGCGCGCTATAAAGATTACGATTGAGTGGCTGAAAAACGAGGCCACCTTGAATGAGGTAACGCGGCTTTTTTCCATAATGCACCGAGTACATGCTGGATGGCGGGAATGTCTTGAGGGAAATTTCCTTGCTGAGTTTTTTGCCGTCCCGGGTGAAGTCGAGTTTGACCTTGTCGCCAGCGAATTTGCGTTCAATAATTTCGTTCATGTTGACCCGCTCTCCAGCGATGCTGATATTGCCTGAGGAATCTACGGAGTAGCCATCGATGGCTGTGAGAATATCCCCTTCTTTCAGCGTGCCACTGGACGAACTTCCTGTGGTGACACTGGAAACCAGGACACCTGGGTCGTTGGGTTGAAGGTTATAGATCTTACGCATAGCCGGATTGAAGAGGGCGAAGTCGTAAACACCAAGGTCAGCGTAGGAATCATAGCTGCCATCTTCGATGTCCTTGAGAAAGCGCTTAACGACAGGGGTCGGAATCATGTAGCCGGTGTTGTCGGCTTGGGTGAGTCCCTGAAATGCAACACCTGCCACTTTGCCAGATTGGAGGACTGGACCACCTGAGTTTCCGGGGTTTATCGCGGCATCGATCTGAACCACTAGGTGTGAATCTGCACGCGAATGCGCGTACGGTCGGAAATCAATACGCGAGACAACTCCACGGGTGACTGAAATACGCTCTCCACCCATCGGGTAACCAATAACGCGCACTTCGGATTCGAGCTTCGGAATCGACCCGATCTCTAAATAAGCTAGGTCATCAAAGGGGCTGAAGTCGATCAGCTCTAGGAGTGCTAGGTCACAGTCGTGCGCTACATGTACCACTCTAGCTTGGTGTTTGCGTGAGGACCCATGCATTGTGATGAGTACCCTGCGGGCGTTGGAAACCACGTGGGCATTGGTGAGGAATTGATTTTCACCAATGAGAAACCCTGTGCCAGTACCACCGGAAAAACGCCCTGCATTCCACGGTGTCTTATAGTCTGGTACTTGTGAGGCGACTTCGATGCGGACGATGGATTTATAAATGTCGGCTTTTGAGGCGCTTGCCGTCACTGTGTGTTGTGCTTTGTTTGGTGCAGCGGTGGCGGTATCTTGAGTGCACAAGTATCCAACGAGGGCTGTGGCGCAGGTGAATAAGAGTTTCATTTGTAAAATAAACTAGATAGGAAATTGATTTTGAAAAGAGGGATTTGAATTTTCCTCTAAGTGTGGATAAGGCAGTGAATGGAACTACGTGATTTCGCTGAGCAGGTACTCTATGGGCATTCCTTGGATGAAAAGCTCTTGC
>NZ_JBDOPO010000240.1:0-5953 GCF_039830215.1 Rubritalea sp.
AAGGTTCTTTACGAGATGATGACCGGTAAGGATCGATTTCAGTTTCCTGAGCTGCCTTGTGAGTTGCCAGCTGGTGACCAGCGTAAAATGTGGTTGGAGATGAATCGTCTCATTTGCGATATCTGCGAGCCTAAACAATCAAAACGTACCATCACTACTGCCGAAGAGCTGAGTGAAGCAGTAAAGAGACTACAGCAGGGAAAAAAATTACGTAAAAATCGTGCAGCTATGTTGATTAAGTTTGCTCTATTTTTATTGTTCTTTGGGGGAGTTGCTGCCGGAGTTTTCTATTGGAAGCTGTGGTGGCATATTCCATCAGCGATTGATCCACCAGTGTTGGCTCCTTCAGTCGTGGATACTTATGTTTCGATTCCGGGTAGTAGGCCTAAAAACGACATTTGCGCGATCAAGGTGATTACTAATCCTCCATACGCTCATGTCTCAGAGAACGGAATTGAACTAAATGAGGTGACTCCTACTGAATTTCGCAACTTTGAGCCTGGGGAAGTGGTAACTTATAGATTTGAGCTCCCCGGCTATCGGGTTTTAGAGAAGACTTATTCAGTACCGGATCAAGAAATATTTGTGGTCAATGAGCAGCTCAAAGTCTTTCGACCTCCTACGGAGGACGATGCCTGGCTTGGACCGCTGGGGGTTGAGTATCAGCCACGTGACGGTTTTCATATTTCGGGCTTCTTGCGCGCTAGTAATTTCCAGCGCTATGTTCAGGAGGCTGGAGTAGATGAGATAGCAAAGAATATCCCATTCAGTGAGAGTGGTGAGAGTATTGAGATTGCCTTGCTTACTGAAAAACAGGCGACGAAGTATATTGCTTGGTTGGAGGCTAGGGCGCGTGATGCAGGTTTGTTGGAGCTCGGGCAAATGATGGATTTTGTGCAGGAACCAGATTTGGCGGCTACAGGCTACACTGCCTTGGATCGCAATAAGGGCATCTTGCCAACACGGTGTGTGGTGAAAAAAATTGCTTATGGATCGATTTTATTTAGTTCGGATCCTGTTGGCGCAAGGATTTATGTAGATGAGCAATTTGTGGGGGTCACACCATTCAAGTTAGGAAATATGCGTCCTGGAAGTGTGAAGATTGAACTTCGCGCCGATGGTTATCAGCAGTTTAAGTATAGTATGCATTTGGCCGATAATGAAGCCTTTGTTTTGAATACCATTTTGAAGCAGAACAATGGCGTCATCTTTGGTGCTAATTGGAAGAATAGTCTAGGCTTACCGATGGTTCCTATTCGTGATGGCCTGATGGCCTCTGTGTTTGAAACGCGCGTCACTGACTACGATCTTTTCATTCAGGAAACGAAACACAGACGTTTTCGTAATCCAGGGTTTAGGCAGGGGCCCAGCCATCCAGTCGTGGGCGTGAACCGCGCAGATGCTATAGAGTTTTGTAAGTGGCTTACCGCTAGAGAGAGAGCACTAGCCATTATTAGTGAGTCACATCGCTACAAGATTCCATCCGATCTAGAATGGAGCGAGTTAGCTGATTTTGAAGAAGCTCCAGAGCAATCACCGTCGGAGAGGGATCATCGAGCTCAAAGTGATCAACGCCTAGCACACCTGTATTTCTGGGGAACCGAGTTTCCGCCCAGTAACAAAGTTGCTAATATAGCCGATGAAGACGCTGCTCGCGCGGTTGGTGTGTCATTGAGTCGCACAGTAGGGGGCTATAATGATGGTTTTGAGAAAACGGCTCCAGTAGGAAGCTTTCCTGAAAGCTCTAATGGTCTGCATGATTTGTGTGGTAATGTCTATGAATGGGTCAGTACGGATTATAAGGAGGGTGCCGAACTCGCTGTAGTGCGAGGAGGGAGCTGGGCTAGCTTTACGAAGAATCACCTACGTGTTTGGTCGCGCTTCTTAATGTCAAAATCAACGCGCGGAAATCAATTCGGCTTCCGAATCATTCTCGTCGATGAATCCACAAAAGCAGAATAAAATTATGGTAGAAATTACAACAAGTTATGAAGGGGGGCTTCGCTGCAAATCAATACATGGGCCATCAGGTGTGACGCTCGAGACTGATGCGCCTATTGATAATAATGGTAAAGGAGAGACGTTTTCGCCCACTGATCTCGTGGCGACTGCTCTAGGGAGTTGCATGCTAACTATTATGGGAATTGTTGCTGATCGACGGGATATCCAACTTGATGGACTCAATATACAAGTGGGGAAAATTATGTCAGAGGATATGCCGAGACGTATAGCTAAGTTGCCAGTGCGCATAGATATGCCACTCTCAGCAGATTCACCCTTGAAGGATTTATTTATAAATGCGGCTCTGACATGCCCAGTCCACCAAAGTTTGAGCGGTGATATCGAGATTCCTATCGATTGGGTGTGGAACTGAGCTACGGGCGCCGAGTAGGCTGGAGGCATTTGACTGTCTCTAATCGCTCACTGTGAGCTTGTTCGTTTTTCTTTCGGGATAGCCTAAAACTCTGTTAACAAAAGAATCTGATAGATATTTAGAAAACAAGCTCTAAGCTTCCAGTAATGAAGTGCGCGGTAGTCAGAGAGTTGGATAGCCTAGAAGCTTTTTTGAAACAGAAAGGTCAACTGCATTGCGCTGTCGTGCAGGGCTTGGATTTCACGGAAGTTGAAATAAATTGGGGCCGTCTCGACTTTCATGGAGCGGTTTTTCTTGGTTGTACTTTTCCTAACGAGGTCACAGCAGATATCCTATTGAATAAGGGTGCTGTGGTTTTCCCTAACTTACCGAACCTTCCTTATGAAACCTACCGGAGTCGACTCTATACCCGTGATGAGTTGATGGCAGGTTGGTCCGAAAAAGAAGACAGAAGTTTGGATAAGAGAATCTATGACCACTTTGTTAAAAAGGGCAAGAGTAAGGCCAATATTTTAGAGTCACTCGCTCAAAGGCTGCACGATCACGCCATTGATGATGGAGTGAGGGATTTGTTAGGTGGAAGAATTGAGGCGGGAGGCGTGAAAAAAGTCGTCGGAATAATGGGGGGGCATAGCACCGGTCGAGATGACGAGAGTTTTGAAAAAGTCGTAAGGGTCGCTAGAGCGCTCAGTCAAAAAGGGTACTTCATCGCTTCTGGTGGAGGCCCAGGAATAATGGAGGCTGCTAATCTGGGGGCGTGGTTAGTGAATGTAAGTGATTCAGTGGTAGGCGAAGTGTTAGATATATTGAAGGCCACACCATACTTTGCGTCGAAGGGATACCAGCAGTCAGCTCTCTCCGTCCTAGACATGGTGCCAGACGGTGGCTCTAGTCTTTCCGTACCCACTTGGTTCTACGGCCATGAGCCAAGTAATTTATTTAGTACCCACATCGCGAAATATTTTTCAAACAGTATTAGGGAGGATGGCCTACTCGCGATAGCCACTCACGGAGTGATCTATGCTCCTGGTAGTGCTGGTACAACTCAAGAGATTTTTATGGACGCCACTCAGAATCACTACATCACCTTCGATGAGATTAGTCCTATGGTGTTCCTTGGTGAAAAACGCTACACAGAAGAGACCATGCTCTACCCCTGTCTTAAGCAGCTTGCCGAAGGTAGGGATTATGCTGATTACCTCTTTTGCTCAGATGATGTAGAAGCAGCTGTTTCCTTTATAGAAAAACATCCTCCCAAACAGATTCAAAAGTAGTGGAGGATGTGTCCTTTTAGGCAAATGTTCCGATGAAGTGAGTCTGACTTAGCTATTTTCTCCGCTGGATAGAGAAAATTTCTAGTTCATTCCTAAGTTTATTCAGCCTCTAAGCTCACCTTGCTGAATTAATTCAACGACCTATTTGTTGATTTTACAGAGGTTTGTAGAAGGTAACTAAAAGAAAAATAAAAAAAGTGTCGAAAGGTCTTGCGCGGAGTCTGGGAATATGTAGATTGCGCCCCGCCTCACCTGCCACAGGGAGCGCGAGAGAAACTAACTTCAGTTCTTCGAGACTCGGTCTCATAGCTGCATTTAACTTTCCTCGAACGAGATCTTTTACACAACATGGCTTGATCAAAATGCGAGCGACTTACTTCGGTGAGCCAATCGGAAGGTTTGAATCAAGTGGAAGAGGAAAGACTGAATTGTGCGCTGCGGTAGTGGAAACACTGACGCGGCAAATGAATCTAAATCTTAAACGGGTCTAGATTCGCACTTGTCAATTTAGTATACGCTTATTGAAATTTATTTTTTAATAAGAAATACGCCAACCGTTTTAAAAATGAGTGCCGCAAGGTGCTCACATCGAGAGATGTAAAAAATATACGGAGAGTTTGATTCTGGCTCAGAATGAACGCTGGCGGCGTGGATAAGACATGCAAGTCGAACGAAGAGTGATTTAGTTTACTAATGATCTTTTAGTGGCGGACGGGTTAGTAACGCGTGAGCAACCTGCCTTAAAGAGGGGGATAGTCCTGGGAAACTGGGTTTAATACCGCATAAGCTCCACCATTTATTTGGCGGAGTAAAGTGGCCTTCTGGTCACGCTTTAAGATGGGCTCGCGTCCTATCAGCTTGTTGGTGAGGTAAAGGCTCACCAAGGCGACGACGGGTAGTTGGTCTGAGAGGACGATCAGCAACACTGGAACTGAGACACGGTCCAGACACCTACGGGTGGCAGCAGTCGAGAATCATTCACAATGGGGGCAACCCTGATGGTGCAACGCCGCGTGTGGGATGAAGGCCTTAGGGTCGTAAACCACTGTCATGTGAGAGTAAGGCATATTAGTTAATACCTAGTATGTTTGATAGTATCACAAGAGGAAGGGACGGCTAACTTCGTGCCAGCAGCCGCGGTAATACGAAGGTCCCGAGCGTTATTCGGAATCACTGGGCGTAAAGGGAGCGTAGGCTGTACGGTAAGTCAGATGTGAAATCTCAGAGCTCAACTCTGAAACTGCATCCGATACTGCCGTACTAGAGTAATGGAGGGGTAACTGGAATTCTCGGTGTAGCAGTGAAATGCGTAGATATCGAGAGGAAGACCAACGGCGAAGGCAGGTTACTGGACATTTACTGACGCTGAGGCTCGAAGGCTAGGGTAGCGAAAGGGATTAGATACCCCTGTAGTCCTAGCAGTAAACGATGTGCGCTTGGTGTGGGAAGGTTCGACCCTTTCCGTGCCGGAGCTAACGCGTTAAGCGCACCGCCTGGGGAGTACGGTCGCAAGACTAAAACTCAAAGAAATTGACGGGGACCCGCACAAGCGGTGGAGTATGTGGCTTAATTCGATGCAACGCGAAGAACCTTACCTAGGCTTGACATGTATCGCTAATCTGTTGAAAGGCAGTGAGCCTTCGGGCGCTTTACACAGGTGCTGCATGGCCGTCGTCAGCTCGTGTCGTGAGATGTTCGGTTAAGTCCGGCAACGAGCGCAACCCCTGTGGTTAGTTACTAACATTAAGTTGAGGACTCTAGCCAGACTGCCCAGATCAACTGGGAGGAAGGTGGGGATGACGTCAGGTCAGTATGGCCCTTACGCCTAGGGCTGCACACGTACTACAATGTCCAGTACAATGAGAACCGATACCGCGAGGTGGAGGAAATCTACAAAACTGGGCTCAGTTCGGATTGGAGGCTGCAACTCGCCTCCATGAAGTTGGAATCGCTAGTAATGGCACATCAGCTACGGTGCCGTGAATACGTTCCCGGGTCTTGTACACACCGCCCGTCACATCATGGAAGCCGACAGCACCCGAAGTATCTGCGCCAACATTGGCAAGGTCCTAAGGTGTAGTTGGTAACTGGGATGAAGTCGTAACAAGGTAGCCGTAGGGGAACCTGCGGCTGGATCACCTCCTTTCTATGGAGCAAATGCCGAGAGGCATAGGTCGAAAGCTAAAGTTTGGGATGAACTCAGACAATTGCTTGTGGGTAAGAAATGCACCACACGTTACAATTACAGCGTCTGCACTATTCATTAAATGAATATGCAAACCGCAGCATACAATTCAGTTTTTTC
>NZ_JBDOPO010000173.1:0-25721 GCF_039830215.1 Rubritalea sp.
CCTAGTATAGCTATGGTAGCAAGCCGCATGAGCTGGGCACGGCTGCATGGAAGCCATCATGAACTAGCGCTTTATCGACTATCTATTTACAGGCCCGCGGCTCGACCAACCCGTCTACGACGGGTAGTCGCGGATCAGCAGTCACTCCACCTTCTATCAAGTAAGTAAAAAAAGAAGGCCCGTATCAGGACTTCCCTGACTTCACACATGGCAACGCCAAAAACACAAAACCACTCGCAATTATTAGTTAAATAATTGGCATTTAGGCCACTTGCAATTTCTAGCAAAATGCCTAGTATGCGTTCATTTGAAACTAGTATTACAGGTCTTTTTAATCACTCATAGCTTGCTCGCTGCCAGTCTTCTGGCGGGAGCGAGCCAAGACTCTACAGCACACCGCAAACTACTTGTGCAAGCAGACCGGATTGTTTTCCTGGGAGACTCCATCACCTATAATGGCGGTTACGTAGCAAACTTTGAAGTTTGGCTGAAATCGCTCTATAGCCGCCGCAACATAGACGTTGTTAACCTAGGATTACCCTTAGAGACCGTCTCTGGTTCGTCCGAAATCGGACATGCGGGTGGCAAATTTTCCCGTTCTAACTTATTCACTCGTCTCGACTCTGTTCTCAGCAAGTCTAAGCCTTCGCTCATCTTTGCTTGCTATGGCATGAACTTCGGCATCTACCAACCCATAGACCCAGCTCGATTTTCAGCCTACAAACAAGGAATCGAAAAGTTGAAGGCTAAAGCTGAAGCGTTTGGTGCAACAATTATTTTCATCACCCCTGCTTCGTTTGCCCCACATGGCATGACCTCACCTTATGCTGAAAGCCTCGACGCGTATAGCAACTGGTTAGTCAGTCGCCGCGATGATGGATGGATGGTGATAGATATACACAGCCACATGCAGGATGCGTTAGACAAATCAAGAAAAGAAGATCCTCGCTTCACTTATCAGAAAGATAGAATTCATCCAAACTCCGAGGGTCACTGGGTAATGACTCAGCCTATTCTAAAATGGTTTGGCGACACTCCTTCTTCCGAAGCAAGCTCAGCATTAGAAGTTATCAATTTGCATAAATTACCCGCTGGAATAGAGCTTCTCATAAAAACTAGAATGAGACTCAAGCGAGATGCCTGGCTCACTCATACGGGCCACTCTCACCCAAGCATGAAGGACGGACTACCTCTTAATAAAGCCCAAATTGAGGAGAAAAAGCTCAACAAAGAAATCAACCGACTAGTAAAAATCGCAGGTCACTAGGTTAAAGGGATCTAACCTCTCTATCAAGTTTGGAGGTAGCACACCTACCCATCCTTAAAGATAATATTTCGATCGCAGATGACTTAGTTTGCGCACTCCGATTTGAGTATTTCTCCACAACACATCTCTGTGTATGAGCAAAAATTAGTTGAGCCCCTCAAGGTCTCTCCATACGATTGAGTCGTTCTGGCTGTTGGTGTCCCTGACATTCAGTGCGTTGTCGTCGATAGAAAAATTCTGACATTCATTTCAATTTCTATCCATTTCTCACTGCGAGCAATTCTGAGACCGACTATTTACTGTGGCCCGAACTGGGAGCTGACGCCTGCGTCACTAGGCCATTTAGCCCACATGGGCTGACAGCACGAATAAGAGCAGCCATTCTGCACCGAAGCTCAGAGAATAAGAGGAAGCTCGAAGCACTGAGCCTCCCCCAAATTCTAGTCTAAGCATATCCTAATTCATTAACATGAACCAAGGGTAAACCATGAAACATATACGCAGACCATGCAGCGAGGTATTTAAAAGCAAAGCTCTCCAATACTCTGACGCAAACTCTCAGAGCATTACTCAAATCTGCAAGCTGCCTCATACGAGCCCAGCATTCCTCTATACATGGAAAAAACTATAGCGCTGTGCAACGGACGTACTAGCCATAGGCTAGTAAGGGGGCGAAGCTCCATCGTAGCTTCGACAGCAGAACTAGCTGATGAGGGAGCTGCGTCACCTTCGTAAGGGGCTAGCTAGTGTCAGCGACGAAAAGAAATACTGAGAAAGTCTGAGCTCATATTGGGAAACGCCCCTCACGACGATATTAGCTAATCCATGATTTCGTTCGATCAAAGGTGAACTAATGCTAGATAGCGGATACTTCGAAACACGACGTAAAGCTAAGATTGCTATTTTTCAGTATATCGATGGCATCTACAACAAAAGGCGACCGCACTCATCGTCAGGGAACCTGTCACCTGTAGCGTTCTTAGAACTACACTCCACCCTTGTAAAAGCAGCCTAACTAACCTACCAGTCATTTAGTCACTCCCTAATCAAAATCGGTGAGGAAGCCTAAGACATGAAAAAGCCATTCATCATCTTGCTTGGACTCATCTTGGTCCTTGTACTTTGTTACATTGCGCTTCAGCGACGTGGCAGGTCAGACTTTGCCGACCACTCCCCCGACGATGAACTCACCCTGTATTGTGCTGCCGGATTACGCAACCCAGTCAGTAAAATAATCGAGCAATACTCGGAAGAAACAGGGTGCACAGTAAATATCATCTACAATGGATCGGGCGCTCTTCTTTCCCAGATCCAATTAGCCCAAGGTGACCTCTACCTTCCAGCAAACATTTCATATGTCAGAGACGCACAAGAACTCGGTCTCGCTGAAGAGGAAACCATTCCTGTTGCTGTTCTCACAGCCAAAATAATCGTCAGTAAAAACAATACGAAAATCCAATGTATCGACGATCTCACCAAACCTGGTGTGCGACTATCATTTGCCAACAAGTCTGCCGCTATTGGTAAATTCACCCGGGAGGTTCTCGCCGAGGATGGGATGCTCAGTAAGATAGAAACTAACATCACCGTCACTAAACCAACCGTCAACAACATCATCGAAGACGTAATGCTCGGGAGTGTTGATGCCACTATCGCATGGGATGCCGTTGCCGCGAATTTCCCTGAACTTAGAACAATTGAAGTCCCCATCTTCACAGCAAAAAAGCGTGAAGCTTGTGTTACCCTGCTCACTACTTCGAAAAACTCGGCCAAAGCCCTACACCTTGCGCGGTACATTGCGGCGAAAGATAAAGGTCAAATGAGCTTCAAAGCTGCTGGTTTTGCAACGCCCGATATCTCAGACCGATGGACTGAAACACCAGAATTGTTAGCCTTTTCTGGGGCCATGCTCAAACCCGCCATTGACAAGCGCATTCAGGAATTTGAAAAGCGTGAGGGCTGTAAAGTCACCACTGTGTACGAAGGTTGCGGGACACTCATTAGCCAAATGCTGGCTGGGGCAAAACCTAGCTTTTACTTTTCATGTGACAAAACCTACCTTGACCATGCCCAAGACCGCTTCACCGAAGGCACAACGGTCCCCCCCGACGAGATTATACTTCTAGTACCACAGTCCAATCCAAAACAATTAGTTAGCCTCAAGGACCTCACTACTAAGCAAGCCAAAATCGCTATCGCCTCCTCAACAAAATACGCTTTCGGAGCTGTCACGTACAAAATGCTGATAACTAATGGTGTCCTGCAAGCTCTGGAGCAATCTAACAATAGCATGGTGCTCGACCGTAAAGGAGATGTACTAGTGGCTCAGATGCAGGCTGGCGCTCTCGATGCAGCCCTCCTGTACCGGAGTCACGCAATGGCCAACCCATCTCTCATGGAGCACTGCGACATCATCTCTATTAGTCGACAAGATGCCATTACCTTGCAGACTTTTGCCACAGCCAATGAGACCCCTTACCCACGCCAAATTCAACGCTTAGGTAATTTCCTCACGAATGATGACGGAAAAAAGAACTTCCTAAACCATGGTTTTACTTGGGAGAAAGATTAGCCATGCAGCAAATTCTACCAAATACTCCTCAGCTAAAGTCTGATAAGCCCTTCATCGCTGGGCTCTTTGGATTTACCTTGCTCTACATATTATTAATAGCGATGTTAGTGGTAGCCAATGCCAGCTACATAACATGGGACAAGCTAATGGAGGCAATCAAGAGTGATGCCATCCAGCAATCGCTCAGCCTCACCTTTTTAACCTGTACTATTACAGCTATTCTTTCGGTCATTTTCGCGGTTCCAATTGGCTATACTCTCTCACGTTTCTATTTCCGTGGACGCACCTTGTTAGACACGTTGCTAGATATCCCCATCATCCTACCGCCACTTGTTGTTGGTCTTAGTTTGTTGATTCTCTTTAACTCTTTTCCGTCTCGCGATAGCTCATTGGAGAATTGGCTCAACGCCCACGGCATGCATGTCACCTTTCACATACCTGCCATCATTCTTGCGCAGTTCACTGTCGCCGCAGCCTTCGCAGTGCGTAGCATGAAAAACACCTTCGACCAAATTTCCCCTCGCTCAGAAATGGTATCTCTCACACTCGGCTGTAACCGCGCTCAAGCGTTCTGGAGCGTCACCCTCCCACAAGCTGGGCGAGGTGTCCTCTCTGCTGGCGTGCTTGCTTGGGCCCGCGCACTCGGGGAATTTGGTCCCATCCTAGTCTTTGCTGGAGCCACGCGCGGTCGCACTGAAGTCCTAGCCACGTCCGTATTCTTAGAAATTAATATCGGCAACCTAGGAGGTGCTGCAGCCGTCTCTCTGATACTTACCACACTCGCCATCAGTACGATCTTAATCATCCGTCTAGCGGGAGATAGAAAATAAATATCACCTAACTTTTCACTTAAGACCAGTTTGCTACAAGTCGCACAACTCTCTATTAAATCTGGTATTTTCGAGCTCAACTCCATTAGCTTCGAGGTACAGACAGGTACATGTCTTGCCCTCATGGGCTCAAGTGGCTCAGGTAAGACCACTCTCATGGAAGCTATTTGTGGACTCCGACAAGTCACAGCTGGCAAGATTAGCCTTTGTGGTCGCGACATCACAAAGCTACCTCCTGGTGCGCGCCACGTGGCCCTCGTCCCTCAGGACAATGTCCTCTTCCCTCATCTCACGGTCAGAGAACACCTCGCTTTCGGTCCGAATATCCAAAGATGGAAAGTCAGCGATACTCAATACCGCGTGGAAGAACTTGCAGAAAGCTTAGGACTCACGCATTTACTCGAACGCAGACCAAAAAAGCTCTCCGGTGGTGAAGCCAAACGGGTTGCCCTCGGCCGTGCCTTAGCCACTCGCCCATCACTACTCTGTCTCGACGAAGCCCTCACTGGACTAGATGATGATACCCGCGCTGAAAGCCTCGAGCTTATCAAGTCGAACATCTGCAACGAGAACATCACTACCCTGCATATTACGCACTCATTGAGAGAGGCCGAAGATATCGCTGATCAGGTGATCCAAATGAAGGATCTCATGACTTCAATCCATTAGCTACTTATCCAGTCCAGTACCCACTAGCCATTCCCGTAGATGTTTCACACAAAAAGCGCTGTAACCTTATGGTTACAGCGCTTAGAATTGGTTACGGGAGTAGGATTTGAACCTACGACCTTCAGGTTATGAGCCTGACGAGCTACCTGGCTGCTCCATCCCGCGATTGAAAATTACCAGCACCAAAGTGAATAAACACTAATGGCGAAACCCTTTCGGATGCGGCGCCAATCTAGTGGTGTTTGTTTAATTCCGCAAGCTATTTCTGTAATAAACAGCAAATATTATCAAATCGAGAGAGTGCGATTCTTCATTACTCATTGTGGCCAGAGGACTTCATGAACTCTATGAGCTCTGGATCACGCTGAGGATATTTCAGCAGAATACGTAAGCCCTCTTCATAAGGGAACGCAAACTCCAACCAAATATTTTCTAAAGTGTAAATTATCATCGTGGGCTTACCTGTGCCCGTGTTTGTGGCTTCAGCAAGAATAAAGTCTCTTATTACCTCGTGCTTAACACCTTTTAGAATATGTGCGAATTTTTTCCTGGTGACTATCGCACGAACAGCTGCTGGGTCAGATGTGACCTTGGCTAATCCGGTATCTGGCCCTTCCATCGAGGCCGGAGCCTTTGGTTCTTTCTTGTTGACGGCCGCTGCGAAAGGATTGGGGAAACCTTGAGCACTCGCTGGGACCACAGCTACCGGAGCTGTCATTGGCCCGGGCCATTGAACATTACCGGGCAACTGAATTGGCTGAGTCCCGGTATGAGGTCGAGGTATGGCGTGTGAGCTGGTATTCGGTGCTGGAATTTCAGATTTAGTAGGATTTGGAACGACAACTTTGTCCGTCTCCTCCTTGGCATCTTCTTCTACAACATGATCAGCCGAGTTTACAGCCTCAGCAAAGTCGGTCTCAGCCTTTTTATCAGATAGCTTCCCGGCATCTTCTAGGCTAGCGCCAAACTCTTCCAGTAGACTACGGTAGCTAATAAGCAGCTCATCTCTACTCGTCCATGGAATAACGGTATTCGCTCCTTCAGGCTCAAAAAAAGTACCCTTAGCATCAACGAAATGCTCAATCATCTCATGATCCAAATTTAGCATTGTTTTGCGCCATTCCGTATGGAATACGCGCTCTAGCTTTTCTAGGAGATCCTGAACCTTACTTCTTAGAACATCGTCGCTCATTATTTAATAAAATGTTGGGGGAAATATTCAGTATGGGTTTTATCGCAGAAATAAACGAATTTAATTCTCGCTTCAGCTTCTTAATATTCCGAATCGAGTCTAGCTAATATGGCTAATGCTCCACTCGATTTCCTCACCTGCATGCATGGGGACTACATGTTGATCATGGCCAACGTAGGCCGCCGGCACTTGGAAACGCTCATTAGTCACTGTGACCAATTTCTCTGCAGGTTTCACCCCATAAAGATTCTGAGCATTGTCACTGATGAACGCCTGTAATTTATCTAATTTGTCGTGTCTGTCAAAGAGTTGAGCCAAACGGGCGACCGCAAGTGGTGAAGTAAAGACTCCGGCCGCGCAACCGCAGCACTCTTTTTTCTCGAGTGGGTGTGGTGCTGAATCACTGCCAAACATCAATTTGGGATGGGCCTGAAGAGCGGCTTGAAGTAGAGCTTCTCTATCTTCTGGGCGTTTTGCGATTGGCTTACAGAAAAGGTGCGGATTGAGCATTCCACCAGCGACATCATCCAAGGTGATAATGAGGTGCTGCAGAGTCACAGTTGCGCGAAGGTTTTCATGCCTATCGAGCATTTTCACTGCATCAGCAGTGGTGATGTGCTCCATAGTGATTTTAAGCTTGGGAAACTTGGTTGCCAAATAATCGTAACTATCTAAGAATTCTTTTTCACGATCCATCACGAAACCATGTGTCTCACCGTGCACCATGAGAGGGATTCCCATTTCTTCCATCATTTTAAATGTCGGTTCCACGGCGTCGAGGGCTTTCACCCCAGCCTCACTATTGGTAGTGGCTCCAGCTGGGTAGAGCTTTATACCGATCATATGATCCTTGGCTACAGCCAGCTCCTTTTCAGAGTACTGTCGGAAGAACATTGTCATGTAGGGGTCAAACTTGTAGTGACCAAGTGCGTCTACAATACGCTGTTTGTATTCTAATAGCCGATCTAAGCTGTCTACAGGTGGTACCAGATTTGGCATAATGACAGCACCTGAGAACGATTCTGCAGTCAGTGGCGTGACGAGCTTTAGCATGTCCCCATCGCGAAGATGAAGGTGCATATCGAGTGGTGAGCGGAGAGTGATTTTTTTGGGCATAAAATTGAGCTTAATGTAAAAATGGCATGGCTCCGATCAGAGTCACGTAAAAATTTAAGCAACTACGGCAGTTGCGTCGATTATCGGCCCTCTTCGGCATCCATGAAATCGAAAAATGTGCGAATATCATCACGGTGCGCTAGACCCGCAGTTTGTTTACGGTCAGCAAGGCGCTCAGATAAATGATCTCGGAAACCCAAATTTCGAGCAAAGCTACACCACCAGTCTTTTTGAGGAGACTCGGGCTTTTCTCCAGTGGAATAAGCCCAGTCCAGCACAGCCTGATCATCCACATTCTTCTGGCTGATGAACTCGACTAAATCAGCGTATTCAATTTTGAGTAATTGGCAGGTATAGAGGTCTAGAGCTTTACCTAAATTTTTATGGTAGTCTTGATGCAGCTCCCCTGCTACGTGCAAGCGCACCTTGTGACACATTCTGAGGAAATACGGGAGACCATCGATCTCATCCTTTGAACTACGCGGAAATATGATGCTGTCAGACATAGATCCATCATCAATTTTGCTCCCCCTTCGTCAAGCTGGATGTCCTCTAACATAAAGACCTTGTCATAGATAGCAATTCAAACGAGAGCTTAATGCCTCTGACTCGTACATTGTAAGAACTCATGGTTAGAGTCTTACAAAAAAAGCCCCCCTAGCACGCCAGTGCTAGGGGGGCTGTAGATCTTTCGAAGATTTTATGCCTCACCGTATTCCTCCATGCCAGCGCATGAACAAACAAGGTTACGATCGCCGTGCACGTTGTCGATGCGGCCGACGTATGGCCAGAACTTGTGTTCGCGGAGAATTGCCATTGGATATGCCGCCTTCTCACGTGAGTATGGACGCTCCCAAGAGTCGCTAATCACGATCTGCGCTGTATGCGGTGCGTGCTTTAGAACGTTGTTCTCTTTGTCAGCCTTGCCGTCAACGATCTCTTGGATCTCTCCGTGAATACTTATCAGAGCATCACAGAAGCGATCTAGCTCTTGCTTAGACTCGGACTCAGTAGGTTCGATCATGAGCGTTCCTGTTACCGGCCAAGACATTGTTGGGGAATGGTAACCGTAGTCCATGAGGCGCTTAGCCACGTCTTCGACAGTAACTCCAGACGCTGCAGAAAGCTGGCGAAGATCGATGATACATTCGTGCGCCACGAGCCCCTTGTTACCAGTGTAGAGAACTGGGTAGAACTCGTTGAGGCGCTTAGCCACGTAGTTCGCATTGAGGATAGCAATCTTAGTGGCCTCTGTGAGACCTGCGCTGCCCATCATTGCGATATACATCCATGAGATAACGTTGATTGACGCTGAACCATAAGCGGCACCACAAACAGCGCCAGCCTTATTCTCTTCTCCGATGTGCCCAGGAAGGTACTTAACAAGCTGCTCAGCAACACCGATAGGACCAACACCAGGACCACCACCACCGTGTGGGATACAGAATGTTTTGTGGAGGTTGAGGTGACAAACGTCAGCTCCAATGGCGCCTGGGCTAGTGAGACCAACCTGAGCATTCATGTTTGCACCATCCATATATACCTGACCACCATTCGCGTGGATAGCTTCACAGATTTGCTTGATTGTGGATTCATACACACCATGTGTGGATGGGTAAGTCACCATCAGAGCTCCGAGGTTCTTGCCAGACTTCTCAGCTTTAGCAATGAGGTCAGCAACGTCGATGTTACCTTCTTCGTCACACTTAACAGGAACAACCTTAAAGCCAGCCATCACAGCAGAAGCTGGGTTTGTTCCGTGAGCTGATGTTGGGATCAAGCAATCAACACGCTGGTCGTCGCCATTCGCGAGGTGGTAGCGGCGGATCGCAAGAAGGCCAGCGTACTCACCCTGTGAACCAGCATTTGGCTGGAGCGAAACTGCTGCGAAACCTGTGATCTCAGCAAGCCAATCAGACAGACTGTCGAGCATGTCGAGGTAGCCATGCGTTTGGTCCTCAGGAGCAAATGGGTGCATGTTACCCACTTCAGGCCAGCTGAGTGGCATCATTTCAGATGTAGCGTTGAGCTTCATTGTGCATGACCCGAGAGCGATCATTGACTCGTTAAGTGCGAGGTCGCGCTTCTCAAGACGTGCCAAGTAACGGAGCATTTCAGTCTCTGAACGGTAGCTGTGGAAAACCTTAGCTGTGCAGAAATCTGACTCGCGCTCATTTACTTCATCCCATGCTACTTCGTCTTCATCAGGAAGAACTGGCTCTTCAATACCGAAGATAGCAAGGATAGTGACTACGTCGTCAGTTGCTGTTGTTTCATCGAAAGAAAGACCAACATGGTCAGCATCGATTTGACGGAAATTGAAGCCAGCTGCGCGGCCCTGCTCCATGATGTCTTCAGCATTGCCTGGGGTCTTGATTGTAAGCGTATCGAAGAATGACTCGTTAACGAGTTCAATACCATTTGCGGCAAGTGATGAAGCTGTCGCTTGCGCCATGTAGTGCACATTGTAAGCGATATTACGAAGGCCGTCAGGACCGTGGTACACTGCGTACATGGAAGCCATAACAGCGAGGAGAACCTGTGCGGTACAGATGTTGGAAGTAGCCTTATCACGACGGATGTGCTGCTCTCTTGTCTGAAGAGCTAGGCGGTAACCTTTGTTGCCCTGTGGATCAATAGAGACACCGATAATGCGGCCCGGAAGCTTGCGTTTGAGCTTATCGATACAGGCTATGTAACCAGCGTGAGGACCACCGAAACCGAGTGGAACACCGAAACGCTGGGAGCTACCAACACAGATGTCTGCACCAAACTCACCTGGTGCGCGCAGCACTGTGAGAGAGAGGATGTCAGCAGCAACGATTGTAGAAAGTGACTTCACCGCATGTGCCTTCTCGTGGAATGCACCGTAGTCTTCAACTGAGCCATCTGCATCTGGATACTGAACAACAGTAGCGAAGAGACCTTCACACTCAGATGGCTCGAAAGATTTGTAGTCTCCAACGATAACCTTGATTTCAAGTGGCTGACAACGGTTCTTAACAACATCAATTGTCTGTGGGAAAACCTTGTCCGAGATGAACACAGTTGTTCCTTTTGGGGAGGCTGAGCGAGCGAGTGCTACGGCTTCAGCTGCAGCTGTGGACTCATCTAGAAGTGATGAATTAGACATCGCTAGCCCTGTGAGGTCAGTGATGAGAGTCTGGAAGTTGAGGAGCGCCTCAAGACGGCCCTGAGCGATCTCAGCCTGGTATGGCGTGTACGCTGTGTACCACCCCGGATTCTCGAGCACGTTGCGCTGAATCACTGCTGGGACCTTTGTTCCATAGTAGCCCTGACCGATGAAGGACTTGAGCACTTCGTTTTGGTCCATGAGCATCTTGAGAAGATCAAGAGCATCAGTCTCAGTGAGAGCCTTAGGGAGATCCATGTCCTTTTCCTCACGGATTTCAGATGGAACTGCGTCCTTAATAAGATCGACAATACGCTCGTACCCGAGTGACTCGATCATATCTTGGCGGGTGTCACCGTGCACACCTACGTGGCGGCTACAGAAGTCGGCATAGACTGACATAATGTTTAGTATATTTGTTAGGGAAGTGTGAAGTACGAAGGGCGCACTGCCTCGCAGCACGCCCTTCGTAGAATGTTTTATCTTTAGTGAACTAGATTAGCCACCGATGTGAGCCTTGTATGCGTCAGCATCCATGAGCGCTTCGACATCTGCTGCGTCAGTAATCTTGATCTTGAAAATCCAACCACCTAAGTGTGGGTCAGTGTTGATGAGCGCTGGATCATCTTCAAGAGCCTCATTACCTTCAAGGATCTCACCTGTGATTGGAGCGTAAATGTCTGAAGCTGCTTTGACTGACTCTACAACTGCGATAGCTTCTTCCTTTTCGCACTCGCGGCCCACTTCTGGAAGCTCAACAAATACGATGTCAGTAAGCTCATCTTGAGCGTGATCTGTGATACCAACTGTAGCAACATCACCTTCGACAAGAATCCACTCGTGGTCGGCTGTGTAACGAAATTTTTCAGGTACGTTCATAGTATTAGTATATTGTTTTTTGTTATATTGATTGATGGATAGGACAGGAATTAGTCCTTCTTGTAAAAAGGTTTTTTGACAACTTTAGCTTCGTAGAGACGTCCACGAACATCGATGTCAACGAGAGTGCCAATTTTTGCAGAGTAGACAGGAAGGTAAGTCATAGCGATTCCTTCTTTAAGGCTTGGTGACATAGCGCCACTGCTGAGTTCGCCTAACTGTTCACCTTCTTTAGAAAACACACCGTAGTGAGCACGTGGTGGAGCACCCTTTCCTGTGTACTTGATGGCGACGAGGCGCTCAACGAGCCCTTCTTCTTTCTGTTTACGTAGAACCTCAGCACCAATGAAATCGGTGTCGAGAGCGCAGAAGAAACCAAGACCAGCTTGGAGTGGTGTGCGTTCCGGCGAGAGCTCAGAACCATTGAGCGGGTAGCACACTTCTAGACGCAGTGTGTCGCGCGCACCTAGTCCACACGGCTTTGCTCCAGCATCGATAAATTTCTTAAACCATGCTGAACCTTTCTGAGCTGAACTGAAGAATTCGAAGCCATCTTCTCCGGTGTAACCAGTGCGGCAAATGATGTACTTCTCGCCATCTTCTTCCCAAGTATCGATTCCATTGCGCTTTGGTAGCACGCGGTCTGGGAAAAGTTTTGCGTAGGCAGCAGAGGCATCTGGCCCTTGAACGGCCATGCCAGCCCATGCGTCACTTTCATTAGTCAGTGTGAGACCATCTGTAAGGTGCTTATTGAGCCAAGCAAAGTCCACATCGATCATGGATGCATTTACCACGAGGAAAATCTGGTCGTCTTTGAAACGGTAGATAATGAGGTCGTCGATCACCCCGCCCTGCTCATTGAGTATGAATGTGTACTGGGCTTCACCGATAGAGAGTTTCTTTACGTCATTCGCTAGGACGCAATTGAGCCATTCTTCGGCTCCAGCACCGCTGAGGAAAAACTGCCCCATATGAGAGATGTCAAATATTCCAACTGCTTCGCGTACAGCAGTGTGCTCGTCAGTGATGCTTGTGTAGTGAACTGGCATATTCCAGCCAGCAAAAGGAACCATCTTCGCTCCGAGTTCTACATGGAGATCGGCTAGCGGGGTTTGTTGAATTGTTTCTGCACTCATCGCGCGCAAGATGCAAAGTGTGTTATAGCCTGTCAACACTAGTCCAACCCCATAGCCGAGCTTTTTTGAAGTTTGCTATAGACAACACAAAAACCCTGATTTTCTGCACAAAACTACCAGCCAATAGCCAAAGTAATTACTCAGATTTCTAGCTTGAACGCAGAGCCACATAGAGCAACGTAGGGCCTTGTTATTGCAAGCTATGAATACCCTGCTCGATCAATTAGAACGTAAATTTCACCAATGGGCTATCCCTGGCCTCATCCGCTATCTCGCCATTCTTTTTGTCGGGGTGTTTCTACTCACCGCCCTCAACCCACTGTTCGCGGAAACTCTAGACTTCGATTACCCTAAAATTCTATCTGGTGAATGGTGGCGCCTCTTCACGTTTGTTTTTGCATCACAAGTTGGATCGTTTGACCCAATCCAAATTGTGTTCCTTTTTTTCGGTACCATGCTCATGTTTTCTTTCAGCGACGGACTCGAACAACAATGGGGAGTTTTTCGAACCAACCTCTTTGTCTATTGGGGTATACTGAGCACACTCTGCGCTAACCTCCTATTAGCTATGGTCTTTAAACAACACCACAGCATGAGTGGAATCTATCTAGCTAGCTCCATATTTTTTGCCTTCGCCACCTACAATCCGCGCTACACCTTAATGTTATTTTTGGTTATTCCCTGCAAGATATGGCTCTTAGCAGCTCTCACTGGTGGATTGATGTTAGTTGGCTCTTTGGGTCACCCGCTGAGTTTACTCTTCATGCTAGTCTGCATTTCTAACTATTTAGTTGTCGCTGTACCCATGTTTATTAGGCATTCCAAAAATAGAGGATCCACACACATGCGAAGGAAACGTTTCGGTCGCGAATTCTCCAACAAACAAGAAGCATTCCATACCTGCCACACATGTGGGGCCAATGACGTCACTCATCCCAATGCAGAATTTAGGGTTGCCCCAGATGGTAACGATTATTGTTCAGACCACCTTCCCAAGTAGCCGTGCATAGTTTCCCACAAATCATCTCTTTAGGTGCCTCCTGCTCAGCATTGGCAATTGTATCTTTTCAGCCAAAAAAATGGCGGAAGCACTCATCGCATCTTAAGATCACCTCAGCCCGAGCGACCTCAATATGAAGAAACATGTTTTCAAAGTGAGCCTTGGTGTTGGTGAAGTTGTCCACCTCGAATGCTCGATGTTTTATGATGGAAATTGGTACGTAAGATCACCAACTAGATCCACACTGACGGCAATGTGCACGAGGAACCTATGTTCATTATCGATAAGCCATTTTTCTAACGAGAGAAAACCAAGAGAAACATGAGGCTAGGTTTGCTAGTTTCGCCCCGCATAATAAACTCATCACCTGCGGAGGTTTAATAGGATCATTCAATCACCTCTACTTCCAGTCCTCTAAAGTTTCAGGTTCACACTTTCACATAGAAGCCGGCAATTATGTGCTAGAGAATAACAGCATTAAGAAGATTTTCACTATCTAGACCTCACCGCTCACCAAGCTAAACAGCACCAATTTGATCCTAAACAAGTGGATTTCTAATTTACCATGTCAACCCTCCCTCACACAGAAGTACTAAAAATAAAGCCTGAAATCAGCAGTCTCGTTAAAGGGTTTGAGTGGACTTACCAAGATAGCGAAAGAAGCACCCCTGAATCACGCTTCGAGTACAATTACGTAGACGATAGCTCCTTCGAACAACAAACCAACTTCAAGATTAAGTAATACTATGTCGTCCGCACTAAAAGCCCTGCCTCCGATCGAACCTCTCGCCAATCAGATATTTAACAGGGTAAAGCTCCCCAAACCCCTGGTGGTTTCTTTCGTCCGAAATGAAGTAACAGCTTGGCGTAAAGAAATCCTTTCTGGAGCTGAAAGCACACGCGAAACTATCGAAGATTCGATCATTCAGAAGCTTCAGGAATTTGCTAACTCTCGGCTACAACCAGTCATCAACGGCACTGGGGTTTTGATCCACACCAACCTTGGTAGATCACCACTTGGCAAGACTGCTGCGACTGCTCTTGAGCAAATTGCCACAGGCTACTCGAATCTCGAATTCAACCTAGTAGAAGGAACGCGAGGTAAACGCGCTGGATATTTAGAAACAGCCTTGGCTTGCCTAGTTCAATCAGAAGCTGCCACAGCAGTGAACAACTGTGCCGCAGCTCTAGTGCTGATTCTCAATCATTTGTGTAAGGGTGATAAAACCGAAGTCATTGTCTCTCGCTCTGAATTGGTCGAAATTGGCGGTGGCTTTAGAATCCCTGAAATCCTCGAAACCTCGGGCGCAAAATTGGTCGAAGTCGGTGCCACTAACAAAACCCATCTAAAAGACTACGCCAAAGCAATCACCCCAAATACAGCACTCATTCTCAAAGTTCATAGGTCAAACTTTTACATCGAAGGATTTACCTCCGAGCCTGAAATTTCAGAAATTTCAACACTCTGTAAAGATCACGGCATCCCATTGATTGAGGATATTGGATCAGGGGCTATGATGAATATAGACGAACTCGCTCCGATTGATCATGAGCCGACTCCACAGGAGGCCATTATCAAAGGTGTAGACCTCATTTGCTTCTCTGGGGATAAACTCCTTGGAGGCCCACAATCAGGCATCATCGCTGGTCGTAGTGACCTCATTACAGGAATCAAGTCTGAGCCATTTTTCCGAGCTGTGCGCTGTGACAAACTCATCCTCACAGTTCTTCAAGAAAGTATTGATGAATATCTTAAAATCCAAGCTTCCCCCAAGGACTCAGATGTCCCCAACCTCAGGGCACTCGCCATTTCTCCCGAGCAGCTAAGAGCACGCGCAGAACTTATGTTAGAAGATATTGGTGAAACCAACAGGGGCGACATCAATATAGTTGAATCTGTGGCAACAACCGGTGGCGGCACCATGCCTCGCTCGAAAATCCCCTCGATCGCACTACGGATCACACCGACCGGAATAAGCCTCAACAAGCTTTCCAAGTTACTGCGTACAGGATCACCTGCAATCGTAGGCTATACACACGATGACCACTTACAGTTGGACCTCCGGACTCTCTTTGGCTGGCAAGATACACTGGTTAGTCAAAGACTTACAGAGGTTCTCAATAGCTAAATTCTAAGCACTCACAATACACAATATTGCCATTATCATAGGAGATATTAATGGTTGAATGAAACACCTCAACAACCTCTTAGGTTTTATCTCCTCGAATAATGAACACAAACTATAATCACACTAAATGTCCACATTGATCGTAGTCCAGATAGGAAGGGAGTGATTGATCGGTTAGTCAAATTAGGTAAAACCACACTCTAATCCACCTCAAAGGCAACCATGATATTTTTATGGAAGATACTCTAAGCGATAAGGCTGCCTATACTTCTGGGTAATCCCTCTTTTAGGTGGACGAGAAACTATTGGTTCCTATGGCTGTTCTATTGATGCAATACCAGACAACCACTGGGATCTTTGGGATAAGAGCTTAAATCTATAACTAACTAGTCAAATTCATCTGCGTACGAGGATGTTTCGATGCCGAGTTACCCTTCAATAAAAAAAGCTGTGAAATTTCACTCACCCATCACTTCCACAATGCGACCTGGCACGTCTCAAGAAAAACTGTAGTTTTTTGTCACACGAGGCAGGTTGGCAGAATACCGAAGTTTCAGAACAACACACTCTGCATCGACACCAACGTCATGGACGGAGGCGACCTCACAGCTTTTGACACAGTAACTGGCACGATCTTCCAAGTAGATGAGCACAATCATATATAACATTTACGCTCGATCAGCCATTTAAAGCTACCTAGCGTAGTTTGAAACTACTCACAAACCGCCTACTCCGCCCAATCCAACCGACTGGGCAGTTCCACGAACAACATTGGCTGGTAGAGTAAGAGTATTTCTTACCATGGGCGCGTTACAAGAAGTCACAGCTGAAAGAATTATAGTCGCGATACAGAGTTTCCAGAGTCGATGCATGCTGGTGACATTAGGGTCTAGTTCCTAGCTGTCAAATCTAACCCTATCTAGGGAAAAATATGCAAGGATTGCAACTTGAGGATCTACTAGCTAGTCAGCAAAACTAGAGGAACTAAGATCCAAGCCACTTGGGCGTTGGAATAAACGAAGGCCAAATTCGGACGTAATTGCCATGAGGTGGTCGAAAATATCACTCTGAATCCCCTCAAAATTCACCCAAGCATTGTCGTTACTAAATGCGTAAATTTCAATAGGTAGGCCGTTATCACTCGGAGATAGATGGCGCACAAGGATTGTCTCCGCCTCATCTATATTGGGATGATTTTTAAGGTATTCAACCACGTAGGCACGAAAGGTTCCGATATTGGTAAGCGCTCTAGCATTCACCAATTCATTTGAACTCAGGCCACGTTCCTTGTTCCAATTTGAAATTTCAGTTTCTTTGCTGGCTAAGTAGTCACTCAACAAACTAATTTTACGCATTTCTTCGATTTCGTCCTGTTTAAGAATACGCACTGACTGCATATCAAAATGCATGGCTCGTTTGATACGACGGACCCCGCTTTCACTCATTCCTCTCCAGTTTTTAAAACTATCTGAGATCAAAGCATACGTCGGGACAGTCGTTATCGTTTTATCCCAGTTGATAACCTTAACCGTAGTGAGAGCTACTTCTTCAACTTCACCATCGGCTCCAAACTTCGGCATTTCTATCCAGTCGCCAACCGAAACCATCTGATTCGCCGAGAGCTGAATACCAGCAACCAATCCAAGAATAGCATCCTTAAATATCAACATGAGAATCGCAGTGGCAGCACCAAGACCAGTGAAAATCAACGAGGGTGATTTATCCATCACACTAGAAATGATCAAGATAACACCTACCATGAAAAGCAAGACTTTGAACACCTGAAGAAAGCTCTTAAGCGGGAGCTTCTTCGATACTTCATAGCGGTTATATATTCGCTCCACAATATTCAGAGCCGACATGAGAGAAAACATGATCAAAACAATGGCAGTCACTTGGGTAATGACCTGAAGAATATGTCCTATGCCACCAATGATAGTGTCTTCATTCTCCAAACCAAATGCATCCCCGTCGAATACCTGCAACGCTGTCTTCCAAAGAATCGCTATTGGGACCAACAATGAAACCCAAGTGAAAAGTTTGGAATTCAGCAATTCGTCATCCCATTCATTCGGAGTGGCCTTCACGATCTTTGCCACCACACCATAAATCAGCTTACGTGTGACAAAGTAAGCCACGAAAGCAGCAACTAGCACTAATATGAAAATAACAAGGGATACGGCTAATTGCTCAATAATACCAGGATCAGTCTCCATTCCATAGATCCAATTAAATATTCTGTGATGCCAATTGTTTTCCTTCATGGAAGTCAGATAGATGTCTACCTTTAGATTTTCAAGAGCTATATGGCACTATGCTAATTACATGAGCTTGCAATCTTCAAAATCAAACAGCACTCTGCTAGCGACTTGATGAAAACTATCCTACTTCATTTCCTCATTTACCCGCTTAGCCTAGCCTTACTCACAGGTTGCAAGATCGATGGTGAAGAAGAAATCACGCTAATGAGTGATGGTTCCGGTGACATGCGAGTACATCTCATTTTACCCTATAAAGCATTTTCTAAACAAGAGGCAAACGAGGTTCACACCTTCCTCAATGAGATCGTTGCCAGACACCCAGAGCTTTCTCTTCTAGAAAATGAATCATGCCCGTATGGCAGCTACTGCCAAGCAGTCAAGCTCCACATCGGCTTCGACTCAGTACTCGACCTAGAGCGTATCGCCCTCTCTGAGAAAGCCTATTTCGAAAGCCAGCCAGATACAGAAGCCACCGATGGAGAAGCGCTCGATATGCTATGCGCTATACTAGGCGACACCGAAGCTGGAATCCACCCATGGGGAATCGACTACCACCGAACTCTCGACCTCAGCCCTCTATTCAATGGGAGGATCAAGAATGGCGCTATTCTTGGGGATGCGGAATTTCGGTATATTCTCAACACTCCACTTATACCAGACTCTCACAACGCCAGTTCACTGGACCCGTCATCTGGTAAATTAGTGTGGAACATCCCACTAAAGAAACATTTTGACCAACCATTCATTATTCAGGCCAATTACGCCAGAAATGAAGCTAAAATACTGTGGTTATTTGTTGTATTTGTAAGTTTCACAGTACTCTTCTTACTCTACAAAAAACTCAATCGTCGAGGACAAATGAATCAAAGGTAAAGGAATCCTTCAGCATCCATCCGAGCGCGTGTTACAATCTGGTTGTCACCATCGACACCAAACACTAGGCCCGAAAACTTCAAGAATCCGGGGTCTCCATCGTTGTATGTAAACCCAGGTAAAAGCCTTCCTATGCTTCCCTCTTTCCAACCCGCTTGAAATTGATTTGTCGTTGATATAGCATTAGGGTGCTTAGTTGAGATCGCAATAACTTTACCACTAAGAACTCCTACTGGGTAGCACGGCACCTCGGCTTCTTGATCGAGATAGCCACCCGTGTGATAGAATACTGCATCATTTGGGTGTAGCTTTGCCACCTTTAGTCGTAGGCTCTCGCCACCTATATATGCTTCCACTAGGAAAGTGAGATTCCATTCTTCTAGATGGCTGACCGAGGTGTACTCGTCCGCTAAAAGCACACGGACTTGATGCACTAATGGCAAACCTATTGCAAAAATGAGCGCCACTTCATCTTTGGAGTCGACAACAATGACCCCCCGCTTGCTAAATGCTGGACTTTCAGCAACCTGAAGAGCGTTAGTAATCAAAGCGCGTTGCTCTCCTTCATCCATCTTTTTAACAGAATCTAACATCGCCGAGAAGGTATGCTTATCACCGTCGAGCAACTCTAGTTTTTTATTCAGCAGTCGTGAGGGGTGGAGCAAGACTCCACGCATTTCCATCGATTCAGAAGAAAGTTGATGCAGAGCCTTCCTCATGGCCACTGCGCTTGCCATACGCGGGAGTTCCGGCTCACCCCAGGCAACCGTGACACCATACGGAACACTGTACGGTATTTTCTTAAAAAGACGCCCACGCTCGAAGGAGAAAATCGACCCCCACAAGCCATCCATGTACACAGGCATGACGGGACACTTTGCCTTCCGAGCAATCATCTCGAAACCTCGCTTAAGCTCAGTCATCGCAGCACTACGAGTCAATTGACCTTCCGGAAAAATACACACAACAGCTCCTTCTTTCACTGCCTCGGCAGCAATAGTAATGGCCTCTTTGGCCTTATGCTCAGAAATTGGCACAGTATCGAACAGTTTTACAAAATGCCGCAATATCCCTTCTTTATCAAAGTAACTATCGTGCATCAAAAAACGAATCGGCCTTGGGCTCGCTGCAGTAAGTATAAACGCATCGATGTAAGTCACATGATTGGGGACTAGCAAAACTCCACCAGACTCGGGCATGCGCTCTGCATACAATACCTTCTGGCGGTAAAATATGCGGAACACACTCAGCATAGTGAAACGAATGAAGTGTTGCGGCAGCAGTTTAGTTGAGTAACCTGCAACGATCAAACACAGCACTGCCATGCTAAGAAACTGCCCACCCATGCTAACGCCCAGCTTACTCAGTAACAACTGAAAGGCGACTGCTCCAGCACCAGCTAAACAATCCAACAAATTCAAACCAGCCAATACGCGTCCACGTTTACTTGGGTCACACACATCTTGAAAATGCGCATTCAGAGGCACCAAGAATAAGGCTGCACCAGCACCAGTGAACACCATCCACACTTTAAGCCAGAACGACTCCAGCGAACACATTGCCATCAATACACACCCCAGAGTCGTCAACAAACAACCAATAGGCACCAATCCTAACTCAATGTTTCGGCGACAACTCATTGAACCAAGAACTCCACCAAGAACAATTCCGCCGCTAGCAGCCGCTAAAAACCAAGCCATTTCTGAGCCAAATCCTTGACCTCCACCGGTCGCCACCTCAGCCAACTGAACAGCGGCAAGGTTGATAAATCCCCCAAAGAACCAGAAAAATGCCACACCAAGGCCAGCCCACTTCAATCTCCTATCGTTAAATAAATCACCTAATTGCCCGACATGTTCCCAGAGTATTTTGAGCTGAAATGGTCGTGACGATGGTGACGGGTAGTATTTCAAGGTCCACGAAAACAACACAGCAGGAATTGCCATCACTGTGATAATCATGATAGGAGTCAATGCAGCCTCCCAACCATCCTGAGAAACAGCCAAACGGCTATCAAACCAAAACCCACTGACAATCTGACCAACACAAATAGCCAACACTGAAGCCATCTCTAACACACCACTCGCAAACCCCAAGCGCTCGCTACCCACCATCTCTTTAACCAGCCCCTTCTTAGCTGGACTCAGCAAAGTCGATTGAACTGCGAGTAAGAAGAAACCAAAAATTCCAATGCTTAGGTTCTGAAGTAAAATTGAGAATGTGATCATCACCAACACCAGCAACTGCAACACCATTCCTGATCGCAACACCCATGTCTTGCTATAACGGTCTGACAACCAGCCAGCAAACGGTGAGAGAAAGATAAAAGGAGCCACAATGAGGCCTCCCAAGATGTACTTCATGTTACCTCCGTCTCCAGCGCCAGATTGGACAACCAACCACGCCGCAAGTGGGATTAAGAAAAACTGAGCCGCCTTGTCATTAAAAGCATTTTGCGCGGCCAACCCAACCATAGTCCAAAAGGATCTTTCATCTCGCTTGCTTGCTATATGGTGGTCTTCTCGTTCGCGTGGATTTTGCATAACTCGGAGCAAGCTATCTCATATTCTCTAGCAGATGGAAATCGATAAAAGCCCGCTCACCATCATTTTTGATGATACCCGATCTCCCCTCCCTTTCTGGTTGAAAATAGTGCGCACTCCAGTCACAAACAATGCATGGACGACCTCTTCGACTTTGCATCATCCAAGGACCCAAAAAACTCAGAAAAGCCTGCAGATAGCATGGCCCTTCTTGCTAATGAACTAGACCGTCATAACGCACTCTACTACCAAGACGCTCAGCCGGAAATATCAGACTCGGAATACGATAAACTCTATCGAGAGCTTGAAGGTTTAGAGAAGAGTCATCCAGAGCTAGCAGATCCCAATTCCCCCACTCAGCGTGTTGGCGGAGCCCCGCTCGATTCCTTTCAGAATATAGAACACCTCGTCCCGATGTTGTCCATCGATGATGTGTTCGAACTCTCGGACGACCACCTCGCCGCAAGGCCTGGCACTGCACGCGAGGAAGAACTCATCACTTTTTACCAACGACTTCAGAAGAATCTAGGACAACAAAATATCCCAGTGACAGTCGAACCTAAATTGGATGGAGTCGCCGTCGCTCTAGTCTACCGCAATGGTTCACTCGACTACGCCGCCACTCGAGGTGATGGCAAACGTGGCGATGTGATTACGGATAATGTCCGCACCATCAAATCTATCCCGCTAAAGCTAGGTAAAGGTGCCCCCGCTCTTTTAGAAATTCGTGGTGAAATATTCATGCCTAACAGTGGCTTCACGAAGATGAATGAGGAACGCGACGCCAAAGGACTTCAGGTGTTTGCCAACCCACGCAATGCCACGGCAGGAACAGTCAAACAACTCGATTCCCGTGAAACAGCCAAGCGTCCACTCGACTTCCTCGCCCACGGGCTCGGAGCCTACGATGGTCCAGAGCTACCAGCTGAGCAAGATTTTCATACCCTGCTGGATACCCTAAAAATCCCACGTAACACTCCTGTTCAAGTGGTTGACACCCTGGACGGTCTAGTCGAGGCAGTCAACAAAATCAACACTCTGCGCCACGATCTTGATTACGCCACTGATGGGGCTGTGGTGAAGGTCATCGATCACGCCACACGCGAATCCTTAGGCTTCACTTCTAGAGCACCACGCTGGGCTGCGGCCTACAAATTTTTACCGGAGCAGGCCGAGAGCTCTCTCAATGCTGTCACAATCCAAGTCGGCCGCACTGGTGTCCTAACACCAGTGGCGGAGCTCACGCCAGTTTTAGTTTCTGGTACCACTATCTCACGTGCCACACTGCACAACCAGGAAGAGATCGAGCGTAAGGACATCCACATTGGCGACACAGTCATCATCGAAAAGGCTGGAGAAATTATTCCTGCAGTGGTGAAAGTAATCAAAGAAAAACGCCCAGATGGAGCTACCCCCTATTCCCTCTTTGATGCGGTCAACGGAGTCTGCCCATCGTGCTCTGCTCCTATTTCGCAAGAAGAAGGCATGGTTGCATGGCGCTGCACTAACTATACTTGTCCAGCGCAGGCGATCACGCTGATCAAACAATTCGCCTCGCGCAAAGCGCTCGACATCGATGGACTTGGCAGCTCGGTTGCCGAAGCTGTCGTTCACAACAAACTAGTCAAAACTCCACTCGACCTTTTCGACATCGATCTCATCACCCTCAGTGAGCTCAACCTTGGCACAAAATTTGAGCCCAGACTCTTTGGTGAAAAACGTGCTACCAAAGTTATAGAATCACTTAACCAAGCAAAGACCAAACCACTCCACCTGTGGCTCTACGCCATGGGCATTCGAAATATAGGTGAGTCAGCCGCGATGGAAATGGCAAGACTTCACCCAACTCTCGCTGAGATAGCTGAGAGCCCAATCATTGCAGCTCTGGCGGATCTGCCCAACTTCACCGAACTCAGTATTTCTAAGCGTAAAAAGGAAAACCACCCACTTCTAGCGGAGTACCAAATCGATGACAACCTAGGCCCAGTTGCAGCACAGAGTATCCGTAGCTTTTTCAACTCAGATGCAGGCCAACATGTTCTAAACAAACTCTCTGAATTACATATTTCCCCAAGATCTGAAAACCATGCACCTAAACCTAGCGAAGTAGACACAAGCTCGCTCCCGCTCAACGGCCTCACCTTCGTTATCACAGGTACACTAAGCAAACCCAGACCCGAGTTCAAAAAGCTGATTGAATCACTCGGTGGTAAAGTATCTGGTTCTATCTCTAAGAATACCCATTACCTACTTGCTGGCGAGCTAGCTGGCTCAAAAGCTGATAAAGCTGAAAAGTTAGGAGTGAATATACTCGATGAAGCCTCCTTCAGTGCAATGCTCTAGAAAGCTCACTAGTGGCCGAAGACTAATTCATTCTCAACCCAAATTTTCACCTGGCTAGCGCCCCCCGCAGATAGCTTAGCTTGCAACTCGAGCCAATCGCTTTGTGGCGCTACAGCAAATGCAGTAGCAAAGGCATCTGCCACGGCTGCCCCTTCCTCACTAACTACTGCGACAACAATATTTGGAGTGATAGCTCCTGTTTGCTTTGGATTAAGTAATTTACGCGTAGCATCATGAGTTGAAACTGCCAGCCCGGCGTCAGCGAACTGCAGAGTGCCCACAAGATCCGTTTCTCCATTCTTGGGTGTCCCCATCACAGCCAGCGACCATTGCCTTCCCTCTGGGTGGCTCCCGACTGCATAAGTTTCCCCCAAATAAAGTATTGCAGAATTTACGTCTAGTTCGCGGAGGTACTGCGCCACTCTATCAGTGAGATAGCCTTGGGCAATCGCGTTAAAGCTTAATTCTGTTAGCGGATTACCGAGAGTCACACGGTCACCTGAGATCTCAACGTTTAACATGTCAGCGGCTTCCACGTGCTCATCACTCAACTCATCTAATTCCATAGCTGACCAAGCACCATGAATTGCAGGCTGATAATAACCTAAAGTTCTCTCAGACAAAATTTTAGCCTTTTCGAGTAGGCTTAAAAATAAACGACTTGGATTCATCAAAACCTTTTCTCGGTTTAGGATGCTGAGCTCTGATGAGTCACTGTAAAGTGAAGAAGCTAGTTCTAGCTCATGAATGTAGCTTTCAATATCAATCCGCCCCACCAATGACACGTCAATTTGGTACAACTCAACACTCATAGGTATTCCAAAGCCAATTCCAGACCACACGTGGTCTACCTTTTCTAAATCTGAGTTACTTTGCCTACAGCTGCTCAACAACAATACTAATAGGCCGTGTAGCAATGAATGCCTGATTCGACTCATCATGTCCTTAATTTCGCTGCACGATTCCTCCGTGAAGTTCGATACTGTAGAACAACACCGGTACCGATTAACCAAAGAGTACAAACTGTGACTAAATCATAAAAATACTTGGCTGCATCACCGAAGAAATGTCCTGCATGAAGATCTAAAATCACTCTAGATGCCGGAAGACCTCCACCTGACCATGCAGCTGTAAGTAGAGCACGTTGCTCATCACTTACTCGGTCAGTTGATGCCACAGACATTTCAGCAGTCTTGGTTTTTGAGAACTCAAGCCAATCTTGATCTGGCCTCCACCATGATTCTTGATTCTTCAGAGCTACTTCTCCTTCAGCTTCACCAACCCCAAAAAGTGGTAGAGATGGGAGGGATAACTCATCTAGAGTTTCCAGCAACAATCCAGACTGATCAAAAATAGAAACAGAGTCTGGTGACGCAACAACAATATCGCCATTCACTGAAGCCACGCCAAGTGGCTCACCTGTTAAATCAATAGTCTTGTTATTGAGAAAATTAACTCCATCCCAGTGAACTAAATCGACAGTAGAAGCTTGGTACACCACAGGCTCTCCTTTAGGTGTCATTCCATAAAATTTGAGAACTAGCGAACTAGTGATTCGCTTTTCCTCTAGGCCAAAATCCTCGCTATGGTTGAGTAAAAAACCCGTTATCAAGACCCATACCAAAGGAATGGCAGCTAACATCCCCAAATAGCGATGCCATGATCGCGACCTAAGCTTATGCCGCTTCGGCTTTTTAACCACATCGCAAACAGGAGAACACCCCGCCTTGAAAGTATTATTTGCTGATGTAGTTGGCTCTGGCATGTGTTTATTTCCC
>NZ_JBDOPO010000163.1:0-5834 GCF_039830215.1 Rubritalea sp.
GTCGATCTTGGCACCGTAGACTTCTTCACGCGTCTCTTGGTATTTGACGTAAGCTGCCTTGATTATTTCTGTGCCCTCAGCGAAGGAAACCTCATTGAGCTTAGTGGCGAAAGTCGTGTGGCGGCAATGATCAGACCAGTAGGTGTCGAGCATCTTGATCTCTGTGATGCTTGGGTTACGGCCTTCTTCGTCGCGGAAGTAGCGCGCTGTGAAGATGAAGTCCTGCGCGCTCATTGCGAGCCCGAGCTCATTGCGCTTTGCTGTGAGCTCTTCGTCAGAAGATGTGATGAACCACTCGAGGATCTCAACGTCTGCTGGAGTTATGATTTCCTGAGTAATTGACCCAGGAGCCGCCATGGATGCTTCGCGTGAGTCAACAGCATTGATCACGTAGCCTTTGATTGCAACAAGCTGCTCGGCTGTGATAGCGCCCTGAAGGACGATCACGCGTGCTGAAACTACGGTTGGCTTTTCCTGCTGGTTGAGGATCTGGATACACTGCGCTGCTGAGTCTGCACGCTGGTCGTACTGACCGGGAAGGTATTCCACTGCGAATGCAGTCTCGCCCTCATCTATGGTGATAAAATCTGCAGATGATTCGACCTGAGGCTCGGATAGTATCAACTGGCTCGCTTTTGCGAAGTCAGCGTCGCTGAGTCCATCGATGTCATAGCGCTGAACCACGCGAATGCCTTCGAGATTAGTGAGGTTCAGGTTTTCCCTGAGGTCGTGATGCAACTCCTTAGCTGGAGAGTTGAACTCTATTTGTTTTTCGACAAAAATGCGATGCATTGTGGTAAGTGATGTTAAGTTCGTGAAGTGAGAAAGCTGATTACTTGGGGTAGGCGAACAAGGCTTTAAGAGCAAGTGAGATTTGTGACAATATGAAGGCCTCTTGAGTG
Source organism: Rubritalea sp. (assembly GCF_039830215.1). Taxonomy (NCBI): domain Bacteria; kingdom Pseudomonadati; phylum Verrucomicrobiota; class Verrucomicrobiia; order Verrucomicrobiales; family Rubritaleaceae; genus Rubritalea; species Rubritalea sp. The sequence continues at coordinate 903 of NZ_JBDOPO010000163.1, forward strand.
GTGTAAGAATAGGTCTAGAAAGATGGTGGGTGACATATGTGTTAGATTTCTGTTGCAAGGCCCTGTAGCTGGGTAGTATGTATAGGCTATGCATTTTATTTTGTGCTTTTTGTTAGTCAGTGCTGGTTTGAGCTTTCGAGGCTTCAGTGCAGAAAAGAAGCCTACTAACTATATGCAAAATAAGTTAGCACTCGAGAGGGTGGTGAAGATCTATCTAGCCTTTGAGGCGCGGCACGATGTGGAGCCAGGAATTGAGTCAGATTTGAAACTTCCAGAAAAAGCAAAGTTTCAAAAAGCCACCGGCGAATTCAAAAAATGGATCTACCCAGTTGCTATTGGTTTGGAGGTAAAGATAGGGTCTCCACAGCGACTGATTGTGGTGTTAGCTCCGGACTCAGCGGATGGTCGATACCTTGTTGGGACGGATGATTTAGTAATTAAGTCGTATACAAAAACTCAACTTAAGCCGGTTTTTGAAGCTCTCGAAAAGAGGCGCAAAACGTTGGGACTGAAATAGCACTGCTAAGCCCGAGCTTTAGCAAATAGTATTGAGCCAGAGACCACTATCAAATGGAACATGCCAAAGGCAATCGCCATGAAAAAGTTCGCCAGGTGAATCGGATGAATGAACTCTTGTGTGCGCAGGCTAACCCAGAAGCAGGCGAGTCCTAGCGCTAACATAAGGATGCCTAAAAAACGTGCAGACTTAGTGGTGTATAGCCGTATTGATAATAATGCGACTCCATAGCTTGCGATCCAAAGAGATGCAGTAAGAGGGAGAAGTCTAATGTCGTGGAAACTTAGGGCTGATCCAGCTACAAAGCCAAGTATTAACGATGGCATAAAGCTTCTAAAAACGTGCCTGAGCTGTGGGGTGTTGAGTATGTGGCCGTTAGCCTTGGCTTGCTTCGCTGCAAAGAAGAACGCGACAGTGAGCGCGCTCAGGGCTGCTGCAAGCCATGTGCTTATCCAGCTCCCAGCATTGATCGGGTAGGTGTGTAGGTCGATACTGCGTCCAGCTTTCAGTGTAAGGCTTGTACCTAACACTAGTGCAGCAATTCCAGTCATCAACATGGTCGGGATCATGATGCCACGGTGCTGTTTACTGCGCAGCATCAGCGACTCAATAATTTGGATGTGCTCAGGTAGTGTCTTTTGCTTAGGCATAGTGCTTCTTGATGGATAAAGAAAAAGCGCTTCGAGGGGAAGCTCGAAACGCTTGGTGAAATAGTTTGGTAACTCAGTCTTAGTCTCGTCCAGCGAGGGACATGAGGATCTGCAGCACATACCAGAAAAGAAGGGCTACAGAGGCGAAGAGTCCAAGCGAGGCAGCCACATATTGCTCAGTCCCGTAATGATGAATGATGTTGCTCGTGTCGCGTAGGATGGCTACACTAGCGAAGATTGCCATTGCTCCACAGAAAATGAGACCTAATTGGAAGCCAAAAATCATTGAGGCAAAAATCAGGCCAAGTGCCACAAATCCACCAATCATTAAAAAACCGTTGAGGAAGGAGAAGTCTTTCTTAGTGATAAATGCTATTGCCGTAATACCTAAGAAAAGAGCTGCAGTGATGATTCCCGCTTGAGCGATGATGCCTTCAAAATACAAGGAGGCCATCAGCATGATTGGGATGAAAATGATAGCTTCGGCAACTACGTAGAGGCCTAGCCCAGCATACTGCATACCTTTAGATGTCCCGCTCATTGCCCATTTTTGCGCAATGTAGGAAACTCCCATGAAGGCTATAAGAACGAGCCACCAGCTGTTCATCATTGCTAGCCCTAGGTTCTTCATTACTGTATTATTGAGAAATAGATACTCAAGTGCAGCAAAGGCTAAAATGGCTCCACCAAGGTGAGCGTAGGTCTTCTTGATAAATGTGGCACGCACGTCAGCTGGCTGAGCGGCTACGGTGTAAGGAGATGCGTATGGGTTTGATTCTAACATAGCTTTGTGTTTGTTCGCTGTAATCTAGCGCGAGGATTGAAGATATCAAGTAATCTTGAGGGAAGAATGTGAAGAATTTTCGAGATTAATCTCGAGCTGAATGGAGTAATAGGATTCCCCCAGTCATGAATGCTGTGGCCCATAGCATTACTAAGCTACGGGTACGAAGGGCGCGATGTTTCCTGTTGAAAATTCCAATGAGTCCACGGAGGAGGTTCTTTAGGGCGCAGAACTTTCCTCCGTAGAGGGCTAAGTCGCAAAAGTCGTATTCGTGTGCATCGTTTTTCTGAAACTGAAGCGACCTCCAGCTGGTGCGGAGCAGCATGATTCCTGTAATGACTAAACCAATACCGCAAATTATCCGGGAGTCTGGGTGCATAGCTACTAGCGTTTCGATAGCGCCGAACGGTAGCGAATGATACCCTCTGCTATCCCCATCGCTATGCTGGACTGGTAGCTGGAGGATTGGATGATACGAGCTTCAGTGGGATGACTCATGAAGCCGCCTTCGATCAAGATAGCTGGGTGCTTCACGCTTGTCAGTACGCTGTAACGGGCACGCTTGATGCCGCGGTCAGGGATGCTGGCCGAGCGGGTGCGCTGCAGTGTGCGACCATGGATCGCTGTTGCTAGTGCAATATTTGCAGAATCTTGGTAGTTTCCATTGCGGGTTCGGTGGTCGGAAGCTTTGACCGAACGGCCGTAATGGGCTATCCCAACAGGTGAGAGGGTAAAGGTCTCAATGCCACGAGCCTGACGTCGACCGCCTGCGTTGAAGTGGATCGATATGAAAATGGCATTTTTGTAACGATTTGCAAAGGCTACTCGTTGCTGGAGCGAGAGGTAGCGGTCGCTCTCGCGGGTCATGATCACGGTGTAGCCCTGACGTGTGAGAATATCGCGAACAAGTCTTCCAACGATGAGGTTGTAGCCAGCTTCAGTACCGTATTGGTTCACAGCTCCAGCGTCTTTCCCTCCGTGGCCAGGATCTAGAATAACTGTGCGGAAGTTGCCAGCGTCCCGGATGTAGGACGGGCGAAGGACTGGGTCGATCAACTTAGAGAGATCTATGCGAGAGACGAGTAGCCTTCCCGAATGTTCTACCACTGGATAACTCAAGATGAACTTCACGTTGTTCATTATGCATTCTTGGCTGTTGGCCGAGATTTCCATTTTGATACCAGTGTTTTCAAGGGTGGCTTTGCGGCCAACTCGGGTGAGAGTCTTGAAAGCGTAGAAAGATTTTAAGCTCCGCGCTGTCACATACTGCTTGTCACGGATGTTCACAGTCTCCCATTGAGCCATTGCAACGTTTGCGAGAAGGAGAGAGAAAACGAGAGTTGTGAGTAGTCGGATGTTCTCGGTCATAAATGATCAATCGTAACTGTGAGGGGGACTAAGTGTCGATACGCTAGAGGCATGTTTGAGCGATAGCAAACTCAAAGTTATTGGTTTGCTCGATAGGATTCCTTACTTGTAAATAATTAGGACAGATTGATGGCTCGCGGGGTATTCCTTCGTTTTTTAACAACGATAGCAGACAGAGCATATAGAGTGTGCTAAAACTTAAAACAGATGGACGAAACGCAACAAGATAAAGAACGCGACGAAATGCAAAAAAAGAACTTTGCCAAAACACGCAAAAGCTTGATTGCTCGACTTGATAATTGGGAAGACCAAAAGACTTGGGACGACTTTTATCATACTTATTGGCGTTTGATTTATTCTGTAGCTCTCAAGAGTGGATTGAGATCCGAGGAGGCATTTGATTGCGTCCAAGAAACAATTCTCTCCATTGCTAAGCAATCTAAGAAGAAGCTTTACGATCCAGCTCAGGGTTCATTTAAAACTTGGCTAATGAATATGACGCGTTGGAGGATCAATGACCAGTTTAGGAAACGCAAGAAGGACACAGTTATGAGTGTTGGCTCTTTTGATGAAGACCGTAAGACTGCCATTATTGAACGGGTGGAAGACCCTAAAGGTGATGTGCTTGATCGCTTGTGGCACGCGGAGTGGAAGAAGAACTTGGCTGATGCCGCTCTAGCGCGGGTTAAGACACAAGTCTCCCCCAAGCAGTACCAGATTTTTGATTATTATGTGGTGAAGCAATGGGATGCTTCCAAGGTGCAGGCTCACTTGCAAGTTAGTATGGCTCAAGTATACTTGGCTAAGCACAGAGTTGGATCGGTTCTCAAGAAAGAGTTGGCTAAATTAGACAATGATGACGACTAATATCCCACTAGAAGTCCATATTCCTGATCACGAAGTTCTGCGCAAAATTGGTGGTGGGGCTTATGGTGAGGTTTGGCTAGCGCGGGGGGTTACAGGAGCTTGGCGTGCAGTCAAGATTGTCAGACGCGAGGATTTTGATGACGAGCGTGGCTTCGAGCGCGAGTTTGATGGCATTCTCCAATATGAACCCCTGTCTAGGGATCACCCAGGACTGGTCAACGTTCTTCATGTTGGACGAAGTAAGGAAGGGCAAGACACTTTTTACTACTACGTTATGGAGTTGGGGGATGACTTCCACACTGGCGTTGAAGTCAATGCTGTCGAGTATGAGGCTCGTACTCTGCGTTCTGATTTAATCACCGCCGATGGTACACCTTTGGATCTTGATTTTTGTTTGGATGTGGCAATGCGTCTCGCAGATGCTCTGTCGTACCTTCATCAGCGCGGTCTAGCGCACCGTGATGTGAAGCCGTCTAATGTGATCTTTGTTGGAGGTAACGCAAAGTTGGCTGATATCGGATTAGTCGCGCCGCGAGATCAAAGAACATTTGTTGGAACCGAGGGTTTTGTCCCACCTGAGGGGCCGGGTTCGGAGCAGGCGGATCTTTATAGTTTAGGTAAGGTTCTTTACGAGATGATGACCGGTAAGGATCGATTTCAGTTTCCTGAGCTGCCTTGTGAGTTGCCAGCTGGTGACCAGCGTAAAATGTGGTTGGAGATGAATCGTCTCATTTGCGATATCTGCG
>NZ_JBDOPO010000045.1:0-5827 GCF_039830215.1 Rubritalea sp.
CTTTCCACATTATCCAAACTTAAATCTAAACCCAAAGCTTACTGGCTGATGTCCGCGGTTGGTGTGCTTTACGTTCTCCTAAAAATGCTACGCATTCTCACAGTTTCTATCCTCTTCATGTATAGCACCCTCTCTGTACTTGCTGATAAAGTTCCACTCAGTGGTGTTTTTGAGTCAGACATAGAAAGAAGCGTAAAGTGTATGGTTGATAACAATCACCCAGCTATCAAAGAAGAAGATGATGAAGAACGCTTGAAGACAGCTTTCGGTCATCCCAATAATCCTCTGATTCACGTTTGGTCGGCGGATGGTCTCAAAGTCATCATAACCGAAGACTGGACTGAACTCCTCAAGTACGACTGGAAGAAGGTCGCTGATTCTACCTATCAGAGTGTAAAGCCTGCGGATAAATTAAATACTCAGCTAATCAGAAGAATCAAAATATTGAGCCCAGACTCATACTACTTGGAGATCACAGTTAACGAGATAGTCACTCGTGAGTTCTACAAACGCAAAGCTATCCAAAATTGACTTTGGAGAACAAGACGCTGCACCCAACCTCGGACAAGCTTCACCGCGAGTCTAACTTCCCACATTATCCAAACTTAAATCTTAACCCCAAAGCTTACTGGTCGACGTCCTCGGCTGGTGTGCTTTACGTTCTCCTAGATAGACATGTTCAAACTCCATTTAAACATTACCCTAATGAAGAAGTGTTTCCCTATTGCTATTTCAATATTACTATCTTCCTGTTCAGGTTTAGTTCCCTCTATAACTCCAAAGGGATATGTTGTAAAACCTAGCACTTTAACTCCATTACTAGGAGGCGGCAGCATCAGTACACTCTGGTACAGAGGAAGTGACTCAGAATATCACTATTTCTCACATTATTGTAAGACTTCGACCTACTACAGAGTCAAGAGATCTGAACTCTCACTTGCAGAATCTGACATTCAGTCTCTAGATTCAGATATGGTTTTAGTTGGCCTCAATAACAGCATTGATACAGCTCTCAAGAAATATCCATCACCAACCATACAGTAACCAAAAACAATCACGGCGAGCATATTAATAAAATCGACCGCAGGAATTGCCTTTGGAGAACAAGACGCTGCACCCAACCTCGTACCGCGGTTGAGTCTCGCTCCCCTTTCACTACATTCTAACTCTAAACTAAAACCAAAGCTTTCTGGTCGGGTACTCGGCTGGTGTGCTTTACGTTAGGCTAAATATGAGCACCCCTAAAGACAACACGACTCTCTCACTGAAGGAGTCACTCAAAGAATATTGGCCAAACCTAATTGGCTTTAGCTTATTACCATTCCTATTTGCTCTGGGCTCACAGCACATACCACAGATTTTCATCCATATTACATTCTTTGTTTCATTTATATTCGCGGTATTACCTGTAATGAGAAAACAAGCGCCTTATTCGTTCTGGATATTTGGGCTTGGTCTATGGGTGATTTGCGGGGTTCTAGCTATAATTGCTTCTATGATCTTAGCTCTAATCAACTCGTGAGGCCCTAAATTGCCCTTGCCTAACAAGACGCTGCACCCAACCTCAGACCACGTTTGCGCGTTTCAATCTTTTCACTAAATCCACACTTTAACCCAAATCCAAAGCATTCTGGTCGACGTCTTCGGTCGGTGTGCTTTACGTTCGCTAAAATATGAATCATCCTTGGTCACTACAAATTTGTTTGCGGATAGGTGAACACGGTTGGAGTGACCTTGATTGGTGGATCGGTGGGGAACATAGCACTTGTCAGATCACACATATTTTCGACTCTCCATTTGGAGTGATCGTCGACGCCCTTCATCTACTTATAGGAGGACATGATCAAGCTACGTTCAGCTTACAGGATGAACCTGGCTAATGTGTTTGGTCTTTCACTCGAATACCTGAAAGGCAGAATATGCTTGATTTGGAGATCCGTTTCCATAAGGAGAACTTTGATGAGTCAAGTCCAGCATACAAGAAGCTTTCAATTGAGGTGAATCAGGATTATGTCGTTGATATTTTCTTGGCTGAATTAGACAAGATAGCGGCTCAGGTGTCTCACCCAAGGTTTGCTAAAGAGCGTTCTGTTGAAGATTTCCCATGGACTGAAATCAAAGAGCTGAAGCAAATCAGACGTTCCAGAATTTCCTCTGCGAACAAGGAATAGCATCATCAACATACTACCAGCGGCCGGCTTGCGAGGTTGACAGTAAGTTAGAAAGCTCTAGTATGAAGTTGAGATCCGCATCAGGTAGTATGTGGATGTATTTGAACGTTCGACAAAATGAGTAAATCTAACTGGAAACTATATTACGACTATTCGTCTAGTGAGCCTCAGTTCGCTGAAGTCACTCTAAAAGATGGAAAAACTTTTATTCGTAAAGGGCGTGTTTTTACAGGGGGAACAATTGAGGAGGTAGATTCATTAGAGGGTCAGTTAGAAGGTTATGAGTTAGCAAGGGAATGGAATTTTGACTCTGAAGTTGTCAACTACGGACTTTTTGAAGCTGAGTTAGATGCGGCTTGTCAACGAGAGGTTGGTGATTCTAACGCTATAGCAATAATTACCGACGGGAGCGTTATGACCATAGGTTTAGCGGTTAATAAGTTTGATGATTTCACTGCTGTCGAAGATGATGAACTCTGGATTGTAGATGAATGGGGTGAGTGGATTGAAGATGGAGGGTTAGATCCTGCATACAGGTGGTTAAAGGCTCACGAAGATATTTACGACTATGATTCTGATGACTATTATGAGAAGTGGGATGTATATCGTGACTCAGTATTAGATGCGATGGAAAGATGTTTAAGTAGGCTACCTAATAGTGTCGCCGTTAAGCTAATTTACGCTGGTGATAATGATTTTGGTTATGAGAGGTCTCTTAAGCATCTTGGTGAGGTTCTTAGACCTCGTCTTGACGCATGGTTCAATTTTTAATCTCGCTGGTCGAACAAGATGGTGGATAGCAACCAGATATACGTGCTCGGGCCAGCGTAAGATTTCTTGTTTCGTTGTTACTTCTTTGATATTCATAGCTGTAAGGCGTCAGATATCTGGCGCATCACCATAGACGTTCTCTTAAAAAATTATGCGCAGTCCTGTATCTAACAATCAACGAATGAATAAAGTGTCACTAGACGATGGTCTTGTGGCTTTCCAGTGCCCCGAGACAGAAGGAATATTCTTACCAGTAGCATCATATTTTCGCTGGCTATCGAAACAACCAGAGCGACTATCTCATCTCCCAAAGACGACATCAGACCCTGAGATAGTAGACTCAGCTAATGCCAAGATTTGTCCGGAATCAGGCCAACTGATGCAACGATACAAAGTTGGTCATGGGTTTAGTTTTTACTTAGATCGTTCTCCACTCGGTAGTGTTTGGTTTGATAAAGGTGAATGGGAAGCCTTGAAGGCTAGACAGTACCATGATGAGCTACATCTTATTTTTACAGCTCCGTGGCAGGATGGAGTGAGAACTGAGGAGAGGATTAGGACTGAGCGAAGGATTCTAGAGGAGAGGCTAGGCTCAGATTTACTAGGCCAGCTAGAAGATATAAAATCTAAGTTAGACGTCTGTGAGTACCGTGACATGGCCTTGGCGTACCTTCACAGCTAGATTAAATTACTTGAGAGAACAAGACGCTGCACCCAATCGCTGACACGCAGGAGAGTCGAGCAAACACGATATATAAAACTACTTACCAAAAAATAAAGCGTGCTGAGGTCAGCGATTGGTGTGCTTTACGTTCGCTTAAATGAAAAACGCTAAATCTATATTCACTGTAATTGGAATAATTATCCTAACATCAGGAATCACTGCATATATTACATGGGCTCAAACTAGCGCTTACCTTCTTAAAGAAAATATTAACGGTAAGTTTTTCCAACTCACAGAAAAGGACTCTGAACTCTCAACTAAAGTTGCACACTTGGAGCTATACCTTTTGATGAATAAGTACTCGGACATACCTGCAATATTCAGAGGTTCTCCAAACAAAGACAGTACCTCTGATTACAAAGGTAAGACAGTAAACAAAACCTTTAGCATCAACTCAAAAGAACTCGCCCAAAGGAAACAAGCTCTGGATAACGCTCTTCGTGTTGCTACGGATACATTTGGTACACCTCGTGATGAAGAGAGTTTATATCTCATACTTGAAGAGCACTTTACTCCACAGAATATTAGGCTTTCAGGAGATGGTTTGAACACCCTGTTTGAAGATGTCACATCCTCAATCCAATAAACTGCCTCTAGCGAACAAACCACTGAGGCCAACCGGCAAGTAAAAATTAGGTGATTTGTTCACAAAGTTTTGGGTATTGTTCTCTAATATTTTAATGACCTCAGCGAGGGGGCTTCCCGCATTTTGGAGGGCCTCTATGTATTTCTTTTCATCGTAATTTTCGCGTGATTTCCGTCGCCCGTGCATCACACGTTCAAATTAACCGAGCCATAACAAGGCGGCGCTGACCAACCAGCTACCGCGACTTGAGTTGACATTTTTATGATACTTACTAACCTAAACCTGAAATTAAAGTTCGCCCTCTGGTAGTGGATGGGTGGCCTATACGTTCACCTCAGAAAAATGAAACGCCTATCCCTGCTCGTCGGATTGCTCGTCTGCCTTTTGAGTGGAGTTCTCTCCGCGCACCAGGATACTCCCCTGAAATTAGAAGACGGTAAAATCATCGGGCTTCCAGATAAGTATCAGCCAGCATCGTTCGACCGGAAAAAGAAGATCCTGACGATAGCAGGCAAGTCGCTCGCTTTTCCCGCTATCCTACACGCGCTGTTTATCGATGATCGAGTCGACGAATTGTTTGGAGACCCGTTGCCAGTTAAGGGGCATGCCTACAAGTTGAAGCTCTCCGCATCATGGTATCATTCAGAGCTGGACCCCGAGCTTCCGCCATACATGCTCATCAGGATTGAGCCCGATGATCGCGATTACGCTTTCGAACTCTTGATCGACATGGATCGGTTGAGATTCATCCGCGCTGACGCCCAGATTGCCACCATTGGAGCTATTCCAATCGATCTGGATGGCATCATCGATTCCCTCCCGAATGACAAAGGCGAACAACGCGGCGCTGACCAACCCGCTACCGCCGCGGAGTCGAAAGCGGAGAGTAAGCAGAAACCTAAACCAGAATCGGAGGGGCGCTCCCAGTAGCGGGTGCCAGGCCTTTGACGTTAAGTGTATTAGGAAAATTATGGATAAATTTCTAGTTTGGGAAGTAATGTCTTATGCATGGACAGAAATAGGACTAGAGAAGTCTGATTACCCAGAATATGCAAAAAAAATCTATTCCCAATGCGATGACTGGAAAACTATCGATCAAATTATTACAAAAGATGTTTGCGGTTCATTTTCACAAGACACATTTTTAATCTTTCCGTGCATGCTATGGATGATTATGCCTGACTGGGGTTATAACAAAGAATATATCAAAGAGCGCATGCAACATTGGTATTCAAAGCCTGCTTGGCAACATTACCTTAACCCTCTAAGACTATTAGGTTATCCTTTAGCACTAGTATTTTCTTTATCTGTTAGGCGTAAACTTAAAAAGGCATTTGCTCTATGCTCGTCACACACTTAACAAGCGCAAGCACAACAGGACTGCCAACCGCTCGCGCCTTTTGGCATGGCTTCGCCATTTTACGCCAAAAGCCACAATCAATTGTCAGCCCGTGTTGCGGGCGTTCGCTCAAATGAAAAAGTTCCTCCTAATTCCAACTGTCTTCATAATAGGAGTCTTTCTCTATGGGCTTCTTTACCTCTATGCCTACAATTATAAAGACATAGATAAAATTA
>NZ_JBDOPO010000344.1:0-5821 GCF_039830215.1 Rubritalea sp.
GCCTCGAAGGTATCTTTTGAGATCAATGGCTTTACGGCACTCAGAGCCTTCCGCAATTCGGATACGTGAGACTTCTTCTCCGCTGACTTTCGTAGCAATGCCTCTACCTCCGAAGCAATCGCTCCATTTGCTTCGCGGATCGCGTCGTCGATCAACCACTCTGAGAATGAGGAGCGGACTAGAGATTCTGACCAAGGTTGCGACATGATGGATTCTTGGGATAACGTAAAGCTCACTCGGAGAGAGTGAGAGGAAACTTTACTTTTTGGTTAATGGTTTAAAGTAGTGTTAAAATCTGACTGCTAACCTACTCTCTGTCGATTGCAGCGTCTTGTTCGCTTTGTGGTTGATTTGATTGTTCGAATAACAAACCAAGCCACCAATAAAACACAATCTCGAACCCAATAATAAGCAATGCCCCTGCGGGACTCAATGCATCATCTCCGCCAACAATAGACGCCAGAGCCATGATCACCACTGCGGCTGGAATAACCAAAAGCAACATGCGAACCGTAATGACCCAGCCAAGACAAAAATACTTGATCACAAAGTTATTATCAAAAGTATCGAGATTCTTGCTTTTAAGGTGTAGCAACCCAAAAACTGTGATTACGACGGAAGCAAGTGCTGCAGCGATGTCCCACAGATTAGGCTCTCCAAATGCGAAAATCCATCCGACTGCCATATAGATCATGTAGGCCATGAAATATGGGCCCACTTCAGACTGCTTAAAGGTGCTGTTCTGGAACTTATCTATCAAAGGTGCTGCGGAGATTATTTGCATAGTATTATTTTTAGCGAACGTCTTAGATAACCGATGAGAATGAGAAAAATGAGCGCAGCGAATGGTTCTCATTCGGTTGATCTTTTTGTTCTGTAGTTTTTTAGTTTTTTTATAAATGTAATAGTTTCTGAATCAACTGGCTTTGTCGCTTGAATCCAATCTCCGTTCTTCTTTTTCATGTTAACGATTAATTGGTTCTTATGAATGTTGATAGTAATTGTTTTGTTGCTAAGTTCATTATGAGGTACAAAACTAACATAAGATGAACTCCAATTATCAGTGTTTTCTAGAAACCAATTTTTGACCTCTTGGAACATCTCTTTTGATAGCTGGACGGGTTCTTTTTTATAAGCTGTATAGGTTAATGAAGTTCCTAGAGCTTGCTTAAATTCTTTTTCGTAGTTTGTACAACCAGAGAGAATTAAAATTGTTAATAGGCTTAAAATTATTTTCATTTTTTATTACAGAACGTCATTCATCAGGCGCGCCATTAGGCGTCGCCTGGATGGATTTGTTGGCAGTTACTCCAATTGTCTTCCTGATGAAATCTACCTCATTTTCGGAATACGGGGTTCCGTCAACGCGGTATATATCATGGAACCAGACTTTCGGTTCGGGAAATGCCTCACCCGGCTGAACAACGCTGTCTTTGTGCTTCCGAAGTTCGTAGACGTCTTTGCCTTTGCGGGTCTTCCAGGGCCAGACAGTACCTGATTTACCTGAGACAAAGCCCCAGTTATAGGCAGCAACACCATGCTTCTTGAGAATCGAAAGAGATTTTTGGAACGTGCTTCCAGGTCTTGCCATGTATTCAGTACACAAGGCGGGACGATCGGTCTTCTTGTACACCTTGACGGTGTCTTCCAACTTCTTGTCACTATAGCAGTGAAAGGAAATGACATCGGAATTTGCACGCGCAATATCTACGTAGATCTTGCCGTTTGATCCTTCCGCTGTGGAACAGATTGGTTGGGAGGGGTTCTCTTCGCGTGCCCACTTCCATGCATCCATCAGAAGGCGGACGGATTTGTTGCCAGCGGATCGGCCGGGTTCATTGTACAGTTCCCATGCCAGCACGCGTTTGTCGTTCTTGAAGCGACGCATGGTTTCCTGGACGTAGCCTTGCAGGCGCTTCTTTTCCTCCTCGGTGGCTTTGCCGTCGTGATAGCGAATGAGCAATTCTGTAGCAGGTGACTTTACCCAGCCGGAGTTATGGTATCCCTTGACGCAGGGTGGTTGCTTGCCAAGTACTGGATCGGGACGATGACAGTCATCGAAAAAAACGAAAAGTACTCTCATTCCGTGCTGATCACATAAATCAAGGAACTGATCCATCCGCCCATAGAGGCCCTTTGCGTCCTGTTCCCATAGCAGATCATGTAAGTAAACACGCAGGGTGTTGAAACCAAGACTCTCCGCCAAGGTCAACTCCTCATTGATGATGTCAGGATCAAAAGTGTCCGCCTGCCACATCTCAAGCTGATTGATAGCATTAGCGGGGATGTAATTGCACCCGACAAGCCACGGCTGCTTGTCATACCACGCCTTGGCCTTTTCAACGGGCCAGCGGCCTGGAATCTCTTCAACTTGTGCCAACACAGGTACACTTCCAACAAAGCATATCATCGCCCAATACATGGCGAGCATTTTACATTTTATATTCATCTTCTTGTAATGTCAACGTCAAAGTGTGGCGCGGCGTTAGCCGTTGCCACCACTGACTTGTTCGGTGTCCCATTTTTGAAGTCCCAGCTCAACCATTAAAGTGTTTTCATCCTTGGTATCCAGATAACGGTGGAACTCTTTCATTCTCTTAGGAAGCATCACTCTACCGATAATCATGACGCCACCGATTACGCCGATCACAAGCGAAAGGATTAGATGCAAGCCGATGGCTGCAAATGGTCCTTCGACATATTTTTGGTGTAAATATTGAGCTCCGATCATCCATGACATAGACCACAAAACCCAAAGACCGAAAAACGTAAGCGCCCAAGTCCAATTTGGATTCTTTTCTCTAAAAGCATGCCAAACCTGTTCACAGTCATTTTGAGTGAAGCTTTCGAGAACCGGGTGCTGGTAGATTTCTTTCATTTCTTTACCGAACGTTTGAGGCCTGCCACCCGCTACTGGGAGCGCCCCTCCGATTCTGGTTGGGATTTCTGATTGCCTTCCGACTTCGACTCCGGAGCGGTAGCGGGTTGGTCAGCGCCGACTTGTTCGCCTTTTGGTTTTGCACCAGGATACTTCTTATGAAAACGATCAAGCTCCGACTGAGGAATAGGAATAAGCTTCGTGAAAATCTTCTTCAACTCGGCATTCGTGTCGAGCCATCCAGCTCCCTGTGGATAGCTGAATACAAAGTTTCCACAGACCCAACAAAACGTGCCTTCGTGAAGAAGGTCTTCCCCAGCGTAAATCCTGATACCGTGAATCGGAAAATGGCAGAATGCTCCTCCTGTGTGTTTGGGCTCAGCAATCTTCTTGCTTAGAGTTTCGAGGAGTCTCTTGCGATCACCAGGTCCAATCTCTTTGGTGCTGAGAATCTTGGTTCGCTTGCCGTAAGGCGCAATTGAAATGGTCTCGCTACCATCTCCACCACCAAATACGTCGTCATCGGAAATCCCGTCAAAGTCTACCAAATAAACAACAACCCTATCTGCCTTCTTAATCAGAGCGGCTTTTCCTACACGATACTTAGCCTCGGCCTTCTCGATAGCCTTGTAAAACTCAGAATCCAGGTCCTTCTGAGCGATACATGGAAGGCACATATAAAGTGTGATCAAGAGTAATGGAATGAGTTTCATATTTTTTTTTGCAGAACGATGAGGTGTCTCAAGACTGAAGCGCGAAGCGCGAAAGGAATTGAGACCACCGGCTGGTTCACATTTTTATTTTTAGATTGAAGCCCAAATTGATCCGATAAGGTAAAAGTTAAAAGCAGATAGGCCGAATAAACATAGGCCATAGAGTGAGATGACAGTAAATTTCGCTTTCTTTTCTATTTTCTTTTTTACGTAGAAGCACAAAGCGCCGACCCAGAGAACAAGCGGAAATAGTATGCTAAAAATAATTATTTCAGCCGGTGCGGGAATCCGAGCAGCAAACAGAGGATTCAAGATGACCAAAAAGAGAAGGATAAGACTTCCAGCCATCAATCCTATTTGCTTTGGGGATATTGATTCCATTTTTGTGAACGTCCAGGATGCTATTAGGTTGATCCGTTGGTTAGGACTTTTTTGATTTATTGGTTTACTTGGAAGTGTGGATCTTTTTCAGAATATGAGTACTTTTCGAACTCTTCTTTAGTTAACGAAATGTTTTTTAACTCTGCTAGTTTCGAATAATCTTTCTTGAACTCGTAATGAAAAGCTTTTTGGTTCTTCTCGTAAAGGGTTTTTATAATCCAAAAGCCAGCATCTTTATAGACTAGTTTTTGATCTCCTTCATAATAAGTAATTGAGCTGATTGAAGTTTGATCTTTATAGGGGAGATAAATGATGTGTCTTTTTAAAGTTTCTTTTGTAAAAACCTTTTTGCTAGCAATTCGGCCATGAGTCCAGAAAAGTTTTTCAATTTTTTCATTTCCATTTTGTGTTACTGTTAGATTTTGTGGGGGTCCATACTTCTCAGCTTCATATGGTATACGACCTCCATTACAACTTGTGAGAATAATAATAACTAATGTGTGTATGAAAATTTTCATATTTTGTCCTAACGTCTTAGATAACTGATAGCGAATAGCAACGAGCGAAGCGAAGTTCAGCTATTCGGTTGATCTTCTTGTTATGTCGATTGTGTTATGAATATATTTTTTGAGAAGTGGTTCGGATGAATAAAAACTTTGATTTCTTCTCCAGCTTCTCGGTGATTATACTTAGATGTTAAAGATGTATTTTTTTTCTTTTTCCCATCCGTATAGCTAATATCAAACTTAGTTATCCCCATAAAGCTAAAACCAACAGCTTCAATTCTACCTTCATATACATACTCTTCTTTAATAATTTCTTTCATAATTTTCATTCTGAAAAATCTCATAATTTCGGCATAAATAATCACTATAAATGGGAGATAAATTATTGGTTCCATTTCAAGTCTGATCATAATATGAAGGACATAAATGGCGAATGCCGTCATTAATGAAAAGAAGGATACAAAAAAGTAAATGCAACGAGTCGGGTCAGAATGTAGGAATTTTTTATACATTGTATTTTCTTTTGACATAACGTTAAGCTCACCTACGGGGAAATCGCGGCAGCGGATTCCCCGTTAAAGTGAAGCGGTTTGTTAGCGTTTCTTCTCATTAGATTTCGTGTTAGCGGTATCTCTAACAGCCTTAAGTTTCAGTCTTAGATCCTCCGGAAGATTGGGATTACGAGCCAGCCACGCTTGGTCTACCGAGTTCCCCTCGTCAAAAATAGCCCACATCAGTTCTATTGGACAATTGGGGTTGAGCGCTAAGCTTAAATTCCCAATTTCTTTGCCTCTAAACATTTCAGTTAGTATGTGTTGTGAAACATTCGGATTACGTGCGATATAATCGTTGACGGTTGTGTACTTGCCTTTGGTTCTAAAACCTAACACGATTTCCAATGGTGTTGAGGGATTTGAAACTAAGCCAGTGTGAACTTCGAAGTTTGAATGCGCTGCAAGTTTCCTGAGAACTGGAACCGGAGTACTTGGATTGGCTGCCAAGAGATGTAGAACAGCGATGTTTTCGAATTCCGCTATCGATTCCGCTTCATTTAGTGTAAGCGGTCTTCGGTTTACAACTTTGTTGACCAACGACTCTTCGATTCTCTCTCCACGGAGATGGTCCTTGGCTCGCTTTCGATACAACGGCGGTGTGTTACAACTCGTTAATATCAGACTAAGAAACAAGCAAAGAGCGAGAGGTATCGAGTAATGTTTCATATTCACTACGTCGCTAACGTCGAGCACACCGACTGATGACCACTCAGTGTACTTACGGGTTTATGTGATGTGAAAATTGTCATGTAAGTAGGACTCTCCAGCTGGTCATCAGTTGGGTGCAGC